>CAINEZ010000409.1 GCA_903847905.1 uncultured Bacteroidota bacterium | reverse complement strand
CGATTTGATTTTTGATTTTGAATTATATTATTTGCAAAATAAGGTTATTCAATAATAGAATCAAAAGGCTAACCCGGTTTTATTTTCTTCTATCCTATAATATTTATAAAGTGCGATGCATAATAATTAATAAATCTGTCAGGAAGACAAATTATTATTATTTTTGTCAACTCTTAATAAAATAAGGAGAGATGGCAGAGTGGTCGAATGCGGCGGTCTCGAAAACCGTTGTTCGCCTTCCGGCGAACCGGGGGTTCGAATCCCCCTCTCTCCGCAACAACAAATTATTCCCGCAGCTTGCTGTGGGATTTTTATTTTTCGCCTGTCCGAGCCATGCTTGCATGAGCGAGGAAAGGTGAAAAATAAAAATACCTTGCGAGTGAAACGAGCAAGGAAGTAATTTGTTGTTGCTGGGATCACCCAACGGGATCACCGAAGGTAATCCCCCTACTAATATTATACCGAGATTGTATTTTGATTCTGGCAATTTATACTATTTTCACATTCTGGTATTTCGTATTTCACGAAAAACAAATCCTCCCTATCTGTCCGGGAGTTATTTCAATGAGGCAAATATCAGTTACAGAACTCATTTTTGAGGTTAAAAAAATCATTTTTTAACATAATTTTACATTTATTCGATTTTATTGTTGTTATGTTCTATATTTTTAATATATTCGCACCGTAAATTTTTTAAACAGAAACGATTATTTTAAAAAATCGGTAATTGTTAAATAAACAAAGTATTAAAAAGGTTAGAAAAATGAAGAACAAAGTTTTAATGGGATTAGCTGCTATCGCAATGGTTGCTTTCCTTTCTAGTTGTGGAAAAGTTCCACAGGCGCAAATTGATGCTACTAATGCAGCAATAACAGCAGCACAGACTGCTGAAGCAGCAGTTTATGTTCCGGCTGAATTTGCAGCTGTACAGGATTCAATGAAAGCTATTATGGCTAATGTTGAAGCTCAGAAATCAAAATTATTCAAGAAATTTGGCCCTGCTAAAATTAAACTTGACGCTACTTTAGCTCTTGCAAATCAGGTTGCTGCCAACGCTGCTGTTAAGAAAGAAGAAGTTAAAAAAGAGGCTGGTACATTATTAACAGACATAAAAGCTGTTATTGAAGAGAACGGAACTCTTATGAAAAAAGCTCCAAAAGGTAAAGAAGGAGCTGCAGTTCTTGAGCAGATGAAAACTGAAATGACAACTATTGAAGCTTCTGTTGCTGAGGCACAGGGTCTTTATGATAAAGGTTCATTCATGGATGCTCTTAACAAAATTAAAGCTGCTAAAGAAAGAGCAGTAGGCATCAACACCGAACTTAAGGATGCAATTGCCAAAGTTAAAGGTGGAAAGAAGAAGTAATTAAGAATTAATTTCTTAATAATATAAAAACCCCCGGGAATTCCCGGGGGTTTTTTAAATTTGTCGTATGATAACATGAAAAAGAGTTGGAAAAAAATATTGATTTTAATATCTGTACCAGTTTCAATACCATTTCTGATCCTGTTACTGATACATCTGGCACCCCAGCCACCTATTGCTGCGATGGAAAGGGCAAGACATAAGCTGTCTCTGGCAGGAACTGAAAAAGCTGATACATATTCAAAAAAACTTTATACAGAGGCAAAGGTATTTTATGATTCTGCAATGGTCAACTGGCAGAGAGAAAACAAGACATTTTTATACGTAAGAAATTATGATAAGGTGGCAAAGTTTGCTGAATTGTCTGCAAAAAAATCGATAGAAGCTGCAGAGAAT
>CAINEZ010000408.1 GCA_903847905.1 uncultured Bacteroidota bacterium | reverse complement strand
TAATCAAATGAATTAATGTAGGTTAAAGGCGAATTATTGGAGGCAGAATAAACAGGGTACTCACCTTTATTTTGATTGCCATATTTTCTTGTATATTTTGCAATTCCTTTTTCAATACTAAATAAATCTTTCAACTTAAATTCAGCCAGATCAAAATCTACTAAACTGTCAATTTCGATTGTTAGCTTATTAATTTGCTCTTTGTAAGTTGCAATACTCTCTTTTAATTCAATTATAAATTGATACTTTTCTATTACTTCAATTTGCTTTTCTTTGTCAATGTTGTTTTTAGAATTAAAAGGAATATTAATAACTACTTCTTTCATATTTTTGATGGAAGACCTTAATCCTCTATCAAAACCATAATGTTTTTTGCATTTCTCAAGTTGGAGCATTAAATATTCTGGAAGTATTTTATCATCCTTAATTCTAATTACTCCACAATGGTCTGTTGGATAGAATGGTTTGTTTTTTTTAACAACATTAAATTCAAAATCTCCATCAATCCCCCACAATACAAAATTGCTATTGAAATCTTGAATAATGCTATTTGATTGAACTCCAATTGGTTCTTTCACATTCGCACTAAATATTGGGATTAATCCTTTTGAATTGTATATATCTTTCTTTAAAATCCGTTTTCCGATACTTAACTCAAAATATTTGGTGTCAGATAATTTTAATTCTTTAAGATTTGTTTTTTGTTTTTTTTTTTCAGCAATCTCTTTAAGGATACTAGAAAATTCTTTGAGGCTATCAGAAATATCATTTACTATGTCACTAAATACATTAATTGCAACAGGTTTTTCTTCTTCAATAATTCCCAGTTGAACCTTATCATCGTTTGACCACCATCTATCGATACTCCAATGATTTTCAGGTATAAACAAATTAATTGGTTGAATTTTACATCTTTTATCCGTATTAATTTTTGCAAAACTTGATTTATTCCCTTTGAAAAAGGAATACAAAGTAACGGCTTCGCTTAAATCATCTTGGTCAATGTTAAATCTGTAAATGTCTCTTGTTTCTCCCATTTCACTTACTAAATAAGTAAATACAGGGTCAGTCTGAACGTCTTTCTTGTTTGCTTTTTTTGTTAAGCAAAGAATGTAAGTTTTTTTGTTTGTGGTAAAAAAAGTGTTTAATGGTAACGATACAATACCGTCAATATAGCATTCGTCGATTATAAACTGCCTTAAATTTTTGTCGTTTTGACGATTGAAAATTCCGTCAGGAACAATTATAAAAGCCTTTCCGTTTGGTTTTAATGCTCTGATAATCCACTCCATAAATAGTCCTTCAACACCAATTGCATTGATTTTGTAATAGTTAACAAGACTTCCGTCTTTTTTGATTTCTTCTTTTAAGTTACTACTCCCACTTGTTACATATGGTGGATTTGTTAAGATAAGGTCGTACTCATTTTCAACAGGTTCAGAAAGTGTACCTAAAATAGAATTTGTTTTGAGTAAAAAACTGTCGTTAAAAAGTTGAGCGAATTCCGTTGTAATACCTGGATTTTCTTTGATAATATCAGAAAAATAAATCAACATATTAGCTTTTGCCAATATGATTGTTTTTTGTTCGTCCTTGTCAAAACCTTTGTCGTAACCTTGAATGGTGATTTTCGGAATTAGTTTTCCTTTCTTGATTTCATAGAATTGGTCAAGTTTGGTTATAACTGGTTCTAATAAAAATTTTCCAACGCCACAAGCTGGGTCGCAAATTTTTGCACCAACCTTTATTTCGTCTTTTGCCATTTCTACAACAGCTCTGACAACTTTTAAAGGTGTAAAAAATTGCCCCCAATTTTTTTTGCTGATACTTTCCTTTAAGAAACTTTCAAAAAGTTGGCTTTTGAAATCGTAATCAATATGTTCAAGTTTTCCGTAGTCCTTAAACTTGGTCAATACTTTTTTGAAAACTGTACTATATCCTTTTACGGCTTTTTGGTCTTTGCTGACAAAAATAGTTCCGTTGATTATAGTTGTTTTATCCGAAGGGTTTTCAGGGAATAAAGTCTTGATTTTAGGACGAACAACACTTGCATAAGTTTCTAAAACCTCATCTTCTGTGTTTCCGCTAAAACTTGCGTATAGAGTATTGAAGTTGAACATTCCTTGCAATACACCTAAATCGCTTAAATATTTAAAAATAAAAAGTTCAACAAATGTATAGAGACAATTTTCAGGTGTTGCACCACTTACAGACCAAATGTCTTGCCAAATCTGTTTTGCTAAATCTGTTGGATTTACCAATTGTTTTGGTTTGATTTGGTCGTTTAATTCGTTTATTGAAAAGATTATTTTTTCAATAAGTTCAGGTAGTTTTTCGTCTTTTAGGTCAAAGTTTGTTTTTATATCCTTTCCATTCTCATCTTTTATTTTTTTGCCTGTTAAAACATTTACCCAAATTACATCTTTGGTATCT
>CAINEZ010000407.1 GCA_903847905.1 uncultured Bacteroidota bacterium | reverse complement strand
ATTTTCTCTTGATTTTCCGAACTTTCCCATATAGATTTAAGTGCATTATTTATAGACCTATGGGTAAATCCTGTTACAAGTATATTTTCCCCTTTACTTGCCAGAAAATTACATAGAAATGCTAAAACTGTAGTTTTCCCAGTACCAGGTGGACCCTGTATCAATGTAATAGGTGAACATATTATGGAATCAATAAATGCTTCCCGTTGAAATTTATCAAGTGTAATAAAACCTTCTTTCAAAAATCCATCATAAAAATTTGTATCTTTTAATATTTTATATTGATTAAGATTCCTGGCTATATCTATTTTTCCATTTATTATGTTTAATATTGAATTTCTCTTTTCATTCTTTTCTAAATTCCTTAATGCATTATGTATTTTACGACCAATTATCTCTGAGAAAGAATAATCAATAATAATTGAAATCTTTTCGTTTATATAATGAAATAATAAGCCGCTATGAATAAAAATATCATAGTAGTTATCACCTTCACTAATTATAATTGCTTCCACTATATTTGGGTCAATATCAATTCCGCTATGAATTTTTATATAATCTCCAATTCTGAACTTTGAATTATTTTCTTCTTTACATTTAAGTCTATATTTATTAAGTGATTCTAATTCTTCAACATGCAAATTCGTTAAAGCAATTCCTTTGCGAATTCTAGTTTCAAGAGGTAATTTTAAATCTCGAAAATAATTCTCTCGCCTGCATTCCTCTTCAATATTTTGGAAAGACATCAGTTGATAAATATCTTTATCTTTAGAACTCCACATCATCGGCCGTTCATTGCATCCATGAACCCAGCCTATTATTTTATTTGATTCCATATTACCTTATGAACTTAATTCTAACGGGCTATTTTATTTTTATTAATTATATCCGCACCAAGAACAAAATCACAAGCATTTTCTATTTGAGAAACAGTTACGTCAATTCCTTCTTCTGTTATTTCTTCAAAAAGAAATTTAATATAAATGGTATAAGAAGGAATATCATTAGTTTCAAAACTCTTCAAATGCAAATCGTTAACAACTTTTGGAGATATAATACTTTTTTTTAAAGTATCATCAATGTAATACGTATAGACTTCTGAATCAGGTTGCAACTTATTTTCATTATGTAATTTATTTTCTGATTTATTTATAGGAAATTTTGAAATCAAAATATTACCTGCTGATTTACCATTACTAATATAGTTATCGCATAAATGAGTAATTTCTACAAGATTCTCATCAAATGAAATAATTGTTTTTTCAAACCTGCCATTTTTCATTTTTATAAAATTAAAGTATTATTTTCCGTTTTTTAAAGTGGTCTCCAAACTCCACCTTTATTTCCGACCTCAAAAGTACATAACATTTCCCAAATAAAAACAAAAAATATTTTCTCAAAATTAAATCCCCCCATCAAACACCCAACTGCTATCACCAAGCAACTATCTCCCCCCATCCAGCAACTATCTCCTCCCATTAAGGAGTTAACTCCTGTCATCAAGAAGCTAACTCCTCCCATCTAATGATTAACTCTTACCATCAAATAACTCACTACTGTTATCCGGTTTTCGACTGATATGACTTCCTTATTAAATGACAGCAGTTAAAGACGAAGTCATTCTAGTCAGGTATTAAGACATTCTATTTAATTGTCGTAACAGCCTACATAGGTTTCAACTGCGAGCACTTTGGGATTTTTTCATATCACTTAATTGGTACGACATCGTAGAAAAATTTTTTCTACGAGCATTTAATCGCTAACACATGCTAGAAAAAAATTTTCTAGGAGTATTTAATAATTTTCACATGTCATTTAATTGTTTTGACACGCTATTTAATTAATATCACATATCACTTAATTATATGATACATCCTACTTAATTGTTTTTGCATATCATTTAATTTTTTTTTGCAGCTACT
>CAINEZ010000406.1 GCA_903847905.1 uncultured Bacteroidota bacterium | reverse complement strand
GTGATAAGTATTTTGTTTGAAGCTAATAATTATCTACAAAAATAATTTAAAAATTTAAGCCACCTAAAGTATTATTATTATCTTATCAGAGTAACTCTTCCGATATATTCATGCTTGGGTCCTTCCAACTCCTTTACCTTTATAAGGTAAACATATACATCTACAAGCATATCATCCTGTGTGCCTTTATTATTAACGGTGCCATTCCATTTATCTTCAACTGTTTTTGTCTGGTAAATCAAATTTCCCCAGCGATCGAAAATATACATTTCATAATGGTCAGGATCCCAGTTTATTCCATCAGGGTAAAAAAAATCGTTTATTCCGTCACCATCAGGTGTGAATGCATTAGGTGCATAAAATGTAAATATCTCTTTTACTTTAATAGTGTCAGTTGCAGTATCAGTGCAGCCATTATTATCAATAACTATAAGCGTTACCAAATATGTGCCGACATTATTATAATCATGACTTAATTCCTGTCCATTGCCATTTTGAGAGCCATCACCAAAATTCCATTCCCAGCTGGTTACGGTTCCTGAAGAATTATCAATGAATGAAACAGGTCCGTCCATTATAGTAAGGACATTAGGATGTGCAGAAAAGTAGGCAGCAGGACCTGGGGTTTCCATTACATTTACAGAAGTCGAATTAGTACATCCATTATCATCTGTAACTGTAACAGAATAATTCCCTGCTGTAAGGCCTGAAACAGTTGAGGTAGTTGTACTATCACTCCATAAATAAGTATAATTCCCGCCTCCCCCGGAAGCTGTTACATCAGCAGACCCGTTGGCGTGCCCGCATATTTCATTATGATACGAAGTAATAGCTGAAGGGCTGGAGGTTGCTCCTACCGAAATAGTAGAATTAGTAGTGCATCCATTGTTATCGGTTATGGTTACTTTATAGCTTCCAGCAGGTATAGATGTTGCAACCGCTGTTGTGGATACCGAAGGACTCCAAGCATAAGAATAAGGTGAACTACCGCCAGATGGTGTTATTGTTATAGATCCATCTGAACCGCCATTGCAGTTTGCGCTGTCGGTTACATAAGTATATGATGGTATCGGGTTTACATTTACTGCAATATCATCGGTTTTGGAGCATCCATAAATATCGCTTACTGTTACGGTGTAAGTCGTATTAGTTTGAGGGGAAGCAGACGGGTTGGACGTATTTGTATTTGTCAACCCTGTTGACGGGCTCCATGCATAGCTTGCCCCTCCGGTTGCATTCATAATTGCAACTCCTTGTCCTATACAAATAGCCTGGTCTGGTCCTGCATCAGGAATAACTTGCGGATGAACTGTAATAGTAACATTATCCGTATCGAAACAACTAGTGCCATTAGATACGCTAACAGTATATGTAGTAGTAGCTAAAGGATTTGCTATGGGATTTGCAATGTTTGGGTCTGACAGGCTCGAAGCAGGGCTCCATTGGTATACACTCCCACCGCTTGCACTTAATGTAGTGTTATCTCCATAACAAATAGACTGGTCAGCACCTGCTATTGCAGTAACACTTCCTGAAGAAATAACTGTTACACTATTAATAGCGGTACATCCGTTAGCATCGGTTACTGTTACTGTATAAGCACCCGCGCTAAGACCTGTTGCAGTTGCATTTGTTCCACCACCAAAAGACCAGCTATAAGTATAAGCGCCTGTACCACCTGATGCAATTACTGTTGCACTTCCATTGCTAATCCCACAACTATCCGGTGAAGTATTGAATGTGGTGGAAATAGCGGTAGGTTGAGTAATAGTTACAGCAGATTGCTGAATACAACCATTTGCATCAGTAACAGTATAAGTATAAGTATTCGCGCTAAGCCCTGTTGCAGTTTCATTTGTTCCGCCGACAGACGACCAGTTATAAGTATAAGGCGAGGCTCCTCCTGTAACAGTTATTGTGCTGCTGCCATCGCTTCCCCCATTACAACTGATATTAGATTGTGAACTTGTAATATTAACTGCAGCAGGCTGAGTAATAGTAACAGTAAATTGTTTTATACATCCAATAGCATCAGTTATAGTAACGGTATAAGTATTCGCGCTAAGCCCTGTTGCTGTTGCATTTGTTCCTCCTCCAGACGACCAGTTATAAGTGTAAGGTGAAGTTCCTCCTGTAACATTGATAGCGCTGCTCCCATCGCTTCCGCCGTTACAACTGACATTTGATTGTGTGTTAGAAACATCAACCCCATCAGGTTGAGTAATAGTTACAGTAGATTGCTTAACACACCCGGCAGCATCAATAACAGTAACAGTATAAGAACCCGCGCTGAGAGCCGTTGCAATTGCATTTGTTCCACCGTTTGACCAATTATATGTATAAGGGGAAGCTCCTCCTGTAACAGTTATAGTGCTGCTGCCATCGCTTCCGCCGTTACAACTGATATTAGTTTGTGAGCTAACAACAGCAAGATTTTCAGTACTTATTACAACTGCCGTGTCAATTTGAACTCTCTGAATGCAGGCATCATCTGTTACAGTAACTATATACGTTCCGGGCGATAACCCTGTTATTGTTTGAGTAGTTTGCCCTGTGGGGCTCCACAAATAATTATAAGGTGCTGTTCCTCCATTAACAGTAACAGTAGCAGTACCTGTTGTGAAAGTGCATTGTATGTTTGATGAAGTTGCAATTATGTTAAATGGATTGCAGGGCGCTGTTACCGGCAATTGAATTACGGAAATAAATCCAGCACCACACACATATAAATTATTAGTCATTGAATTTAATTGTACATCATATACTTCACCTGGAATATTGGGCCCGGATAAAGAAGCGCCTGCAGTAAATGTTGTTCCATTAAAATAATAAACATGAACTTTATTGGTGCCGCCAACATACACATTATCACATTCATCAACTGCAATGCCTTCGTGTGTTCTGTTTAAACCATTAGAATATAAGTTGTCAACTATAACAGAACCAAGTAATGCTCCATTTGTTTTGTCCCAAGCTTTCAATGTATTTCCATCATAGCTGTATAAAAAATTGCTGTTCAATGCTAATGCATTTGCACGAACAGAGTTAAAACCAGGTATTCCGTTATTAAAAGTTTCGACAAAATTATATCCCGAACTAACATCGAAAGCACAAGAAGGATTGTAATTTGATGAAAACAAACTTTTTTGTAATTGATTATTTACATCCGGCATACCAACCTGCGATGTCATTAAAGCATAAAAATCTCCGTTGTGATCCATAACAACGGATGCAATATCATTAGCATAACCTAAACCCAAAAAACCTGTATAACCATTAAAATTTTTAGCAGTTCCGCTCGTTAAATTGGTATCTGCTATTAAGTGTAAATTATTTGAATTAGTTATACCGCCGCCAAATCCAACCAACTGTCCTGTACAACGGTTATAAAACATCTTCCATATTTCGGAAGATCCCGAAAAATTGATAGAAGTAAACTGAAGAGTTCCATCAGGGTTTATTTTCATTATTTGCGCACCTACTGTCAATTGTAAACCTTCACTAATAAACACGGTTTCACTTTGAAAAATAACACAAAACCTGGAATAATAATCTGTACCCCAAGCGGGCGGATTTGTAAATGTCCAAAGGTAAATACCATTGCCTGTATATTTAGATAGTTTAAATGGAACGGTACCTCCGGAAACATATACATTTCCATTATTATCATAATCTACATCATAAGCGGCATTATCTGTTGTAAGACTTGTAGGAGTGGTTGTCCATGGGTCAATAATAAGAGTTTGTTGCCTGCCTGCCGACGAGGCAGGTTTGTTGTTTGCCTGCCTGCCGGCGAGGCAGGTTGTTGGAATTAGAAATGAAACGGTATTATCATTTAATTTGAAAGATGATCCGATAGCTATCGGATTTATTTTTTCTGAAGTTTCTTTATAAAAGCTTTGAGGCGCATGGTCGGTTATTATACCAGCAGGTGTGTTTATTAAAATATTCCCTTCTGTGGATGTTTCAATTTTATTAACATCTCCGGTGTACTTCATTTTTACTTTACTTACATCTGCTCCGGGACGAACGATTAATGAATATTTTATTCCGCCCTTATCGGGTATAATATATTCCACATCTATTCCAGGGTAAAGTTCTTTGTATAATAATTTTTTGTAGCCTTTTGCTTTTATATTTTCAGAGCCTTTTACGCCAAAGGTGTAATAGCCTTCGGATTCTTCGCTTACTTCCAGAACAGGGTTTTTATTGCAGCCTTCCCATTGCATGTTTACATAGTAAATATCAATTTCGGGAACAGCTTCCTTACCTTCTTTCTTCTCCATTTCTTCACGTTCTTCCTCGCTAATTTTATCTTTCTTTTCTAATTTAAAAGTCAAACCTTGTTGGGTAAAGAAAATCTTATCGTTACTATTTACAACATATTTAATGGGAGCAGGTGTTTTAGCCCAGTTATTAAACTGTCCGAGGTTTTCTACAAAAACATCTGTTTTAAAAGGATCATTAGTGCTCCAGGGTTTTGCATTACTTTTTAGCAAAATACTTTGAGCTATTGAACTCATACAAAGAAAAACCACAATAATTACTTGTAAAACAAGAAAAGTTAATGTTTTTTTCATGCTGATTATTTTTTATCGCAAATATTATTATTCTTTATTTTACTAAAGTAACTCTTCCTATATATTCATGCTTAGTGCCTTCTAAATCTTTAACCCTTATCAGGTAAACATATACATCTATAAATGTATCATCCTGTTTGCCTTTATTATTAACAGTACCATTCCATCTTTCTCCAATAATATTTGTATGATAAATCAAATTTCCCCAGCGATCAAAAATACACATATCAAAATGATTAGGATCCCAGTTTTCTCCTTGCGGGAAAAAATAATCGTTGATCCCATCATCGTCAGGAGTAAATGCATTTGGAACATAAAAAGTAAATATATCCTTTACAATTATTGTACCCGTAGTAGTATCAGTACAACCATTACTATCAATAACAATAAGTGTTACAATGTAAGTACCGACACTATCATAATCATGATTTAATCCTTGACCGCTGGCGTTTTGAGAGCCATCACCAAAATTCCATTGCCAGTTGGTTACGGTCCCTGAAGAATTATCAATGAATGAAACAGGCCCGTCCATTATAGTAAGGGTATTAGGATATGCAGAAAAGTTGGCATCAGGTCCTTGAGTTTCATTAACATTAATAGAAGCAGAGATAGTACACCCATTAGTATCAGTAACTGTAACAGAATAATTTCCGGCAATAAGGCCTGTATTAGTTGAAGTAATTGAATCGTTACTCCACAAATAAGTATATGGTGCGCTTCCTCCGGAAGCTGTTACATTGGCAGATCCGTTAGCATGTCTGCATATTTCATTTACAGAAGAAGTAATAGCTAAAGGTCCCTGAGTATCAGTAATGATGACAGTATTATAAGCATTGCAACCATTAGTATCAGTAACTAAAATATCATACGTACCAGCTATTACATCGGTTAAATTTTGCCCTGACTGTCCGTTAGACCATAAATATGTAAATCCGGGAGTCCCTCCGTTTATAGATACAGAAGCGCCTCCATTTGCATAACCACATATTGTATTAGTAATGCTTGTAATGGCAACGGAAGGTCCTGGCAAATTATTGACAGATACTGATGCCGTAGTTATACATGATCCGCAGGATATAGTAACCGTGTAAGTTCCGACAGGTAAGTTAGTAGCAATTGAATCGGTTTGCGCAGGTACTGAATTCCACAAATACGACCAGCTTTGCGAACAATTTCCGGCAGGAATAATAGTTACGCTTCCATCCGAATGTCCGCAATTAGCACCAGATGAATCAGCTGTTGCGCTGATCTGGGTTACATTTACAATTACTGACGCGCTGCCTGTACAGCCATTTACATCACTGCCATTTACAGTATAGGTTGTTGCAGATACAGGACTTACCGTTATAGAATCAGTAGTTTCCCCAGTGTTCCATAAATAATTTATAGCTCCCGTTGCAGTAAGTGTGGCAGAAGAACCGTTACATACTGTTTGTGGTAAACCGGCATCAATTACAGGCAAAGGATTTACAGTAATTATTGCAAAAGCAGCAGCAGAGCATCCGGCAGTGGAAACAACAACTGAATATGTAGTGGTTACAGAAGGAGAGATTGTTATGGAGGATGTTGTTTCTCCGTTATTCCACAAAAAACCTGTTCCACCTGTAGCTGTAATTGTTGCTGATTGTCCCTCGCATATTGAACTGTTTGGTCCTGCTATAGCTGTAATACTTCCGGAAGAAGTTACTATTGTACTATTTGTTACAGCACATCCGTTAATATCAGTTACCGTTAGATTATAAATTCCCGCACTCAGCCCTGTTACAGTTGCATTTGTTCCACCACCAGGAGACCAATTGTAAGTATAAGAACCTGCACCACCCGATGCATTAACTGTTGCGCTACCGTTTCCAACTCCGCAACTATCAGTTGTAATAGTGAATGTGGTTGAAATTGCAGTAGGTTGATTAATAGCTTCAGTAGATTGCTGTGTACAACCGTTAGCATCAGTAATAGTCACAATATATGTACCAGCGGGTAAATTGGTAGCAGCAGAATTAGTCTGTACAGGGGTTGTATTCCAATGGTAAGAATAATTCGGTGTACCACCGCTTACAGTAACAGAGATGCTGCCATCACTTTGTCCAAAACATGATGCTGGCGTTACATTTGAGGTTGAACTTAATTGTGGCGGTTCATAAATAGTTGTATCAATTACTGTATCGCATCCATAAATATCAGTTACTGTAACAGAATAATTACCTGCAGAAAGGTTATTTATTGTTGATGTACTACCGCTGTTGCTCCATAAATATGTATATTGCGGAGTGCCGTTAGTTACAGTTACTGTGGCGCTGCCATTGCTGCCGCCAAAACAATTTATATCGGTTGATGAAATACTTGGAGATAATTCGGCATTATAAATCTGAACGCTGGCAGTTGCAGTATTTGAAACATTATCAGTAACAGTAACATGGTATATCCCTGCACACAAGCCAGTAGCAGTATCATTCATAGTCGCCTGAGTGTCATCCCATATATATGAGTATGGCGGGGCGCCACCTGAAGCTGTAACTACCGCCATTCCGTTACAAGTTATAACTGGCGGGGGTACGCAAACGTCATTGCACGTTCCGTAAGTTGGTGATGCAGCAGAACCACTCCATGAACCTCCGTCTGGGATCCTTCCCCATGACTGACCTGCAAAAGAAGCCGGATCAAGGGAAGTAATATAATTTTTCCTGGATGCAGGGATACTGTCATAAGACGGAAGAACACCTGTATATGAGCAGCCTGATGAAACAGGATTACATGGATTACCATAAGTGTACGAATTTGTCAGGCTATTCCATGAAATGGCATCCTGGGGCACTCCAAAGTTATCATAAAAGGCGAACCATCCTCCTGCATTCGGGAACCATAACCTGTAACCTCCGCCAATACAAATGTTATTAATAAGATTATTGTCAACGACTATCTCTATGGTTCTTCCGCCATTTGCTATAAGCAGATTGCTTGGAACCGGAGGAGCATTTATACCTCTGATAAGTACAAAACCCCTTGGAGGGACAATAGTTCCCTGTGGTAATGTAAAACCTGCTCCTAAATTATATAACCCCTGGTTGGGTTCATTTGTATTATTACCTAAAAAATAGCATGAAATATCAACAGGCTTACATTTATCGGGATTATAAAGTTCTATCCATTCGCCTTCATTATCGCCTGGGTTATAACCAGGTCCTGTTCCATACGTTGAACCATCATGTGTTGCAGGTGTGAGCATCACTTCATTGATGAGAATTTTTGGTCCATTATAGAAACAAGGATTACCATTACACACATAATTTATTTGAGTTTGTGTAGTAAGGGTAACTTGTGAGTAAGTGCTTAAAGAAAGAAAAAATAAATATAAAATAAAATATCTTTTCATAAATATTTTTTTAAAGGCCCCTTTTTATAAATAAAGACGCAATAATAATCAAATAGTTGCCTATACAGCTATAATCCACATTATTTCATTTTAACCAATCCGCTTTGTGTTGCTATCCATTTAAAGTTTTCTTTGTCAATGGCAACTTTATTGATATAAAAATCGGGAATTTTAGAATTATCTGGAGTATATAATTTCCAAATATTATCATCAAAAGAAACAAGTCCAATGTTGGAAGTAATCCATTTAACATTTTCTTTATCAACAGTAACCGTATATTCGCAGTACATGGGCAGTTTTGAATTTTGCGGAGTGAAAATTATCCATTTCCCGTCTGAAATTTTTGCAATACCGCCCCAGAACGACACCCATATATTACCTTGTTTATCAATGCAAACATGATTCACTTTATTATCTAAAATCTGAGAATTTAATTTATTATAAACAATCCATTTTTTTTGGTCATAGGTTACAAGTCCTTTGTCTGTGGCAATCCAAATAGTTCCATTTGAATCAGCAGCAACTGAACTTATAAGGTTGTCGGGTAATCCTGAATTTGCTTTGGTGAATAACTCCCATTTATCATTATCTGTGTTGAATTTCGCCAAACCATCATCAGTAGCAATCCATGCAGTATTCGATTTATCAATTGCTATACAACTCACATGTTTGTCAGGTAAAGGAGAATTTAAAGAAGAAAAAAAATTCCATTTCAAGCCGTCATATAGATATATGCCCTTGTAGCGGGTTCCTATCCATATCCGGGCATAAGAATCAAATTCAACGGTAGTCAAAAATTTATCAGCAATGCCGGAGTTAAGTGAATCATATTTATGAAAAATCTTACCATCGTATTTCATAAGATTACCACCTGTGAAGCAATCACCAGTTATAAACCAAACATTTCCTGAAGAATCAGTATTTACGGTCTTTATAAGGTTATCAGGAATTGAAGAATTACTTTTGTTAAACATTGTCCACTGCTGAGCAAAATCATGCAGCACTATAATGAGACACGATAGTAAAATCAATAATGTTTTTTTCATTTCAATAAAATAATTAGATGTAACTATGTTTTAATAAAATATTTAATTATTGCCTTGAGCTATTGAAATTGTAGCTGATTAATAATCAAGTGTCATGTTGAGTATGTCAGGCTTCGATAAAACTCAGCCTGACATACTCAGCCTGACAGTCAATCTTTTATATATTAATAGCACAACGGATTTAATTAAAATTAAAGAAAGCATAAAAGTAAAAAATAAATTAAAACAAACTATCCTGCCAATTAAATAGTGTTGTAAAATTTTCTCTTTTAATGCAGCATAGTATTAAATGCTGACTTCAAAAGCTCCGGATTTTAAAACCGAATAACAGGGGATATTAAATTGAGCACATTCGGCAATCCATTTATCTGATCGATACCTGGAATTTGATGAATCAAAAATAATCATTTTCGGTTTATATGAGTCGAGTAATTCGCCTATCTCAACTTTGATGTTACCGGAAATTATCAAATAATCAACAAGAATAGGATATTCAGAAACATTAAGGTAATTGCCTGCATTTACAATAGCAAAACGCCTATTATTAAACTGAATAAAATTTCGCATAATTATTACCGAATGGTTTTCATAACAGAAATTTTTTATTTCAAGTTTTTTCTGAGAGATAAATTCCGGATATTTTAAATGCAGGTTAAGCCAATTATTCTGAAGGTGCATAGAAATAGCTTTTGCATCGTACTGCAATGCAGAATCGCTAAGAACTACATGATCACAGCCTGATATAAAATCAATAGCTGACGACTTTTTAATATTATATTGCGTGTGCGGGAGTAACTACGAGTTGTTACTCTAGTTGGAGAAGGCAAGACCTCCCATGCCAGACTGGATGCGCAGGTTGTTGTAG
>CAINEZ010000405.1 GCA_903847905.1 uncultured Bacteroidota bacterium | reverse complement strand
TGTGATTCAGCGCTTCTTTTATATTTAATACAATTACTATAGATATGAAATTTTTTTTCAAGCTGATTTTCAAAATATTGTTATTTCTGGTAATTGCAATTATATTACTGTTTGCTTCTATTATTACATACAATACTATTACGGATTATCATCCTCTGCAAAAAGAAAAACTGAATATTTCGGGTAAGGGCTTATTAAATGAATCTATTGACAGCGTAGTTACAATATTTAGCTGGAATATTGGTTATTGTGGTCTTGGGAAAGATATGGATTTCTTTTACGACGGGGGAAGAAAAGTACGTCCCGCGCAGGAGGATTTTCAGAAATATCTGAATGGTACATTAAATTTTCTTGCAAAGTATGATACTGTAGATATTTTTCTTTTACAGGAAGTGGATACCAATGCAAAAAGAACTTATTACACAAACGAAGCAAATTTGGTTAATCAATTTCTGCCAAATTATTCAAGCGTTTTTGCAAAAAATTATGATGTGCGCTTTGTCCCTTTTCCCTGTTATGCCCCTATGGGCAGCGTGGTTTCGGGGATGATGACTTTGTCGAAAATTAAACCTGTCGAAACATTTCGTTATCCGTATTATATTAATTATTCCTGGCCAAAAAATGTTTTTCTTTTGGACAGATGCCTTATATATACTAAAATTAAAATGCAAGGAGGCAAATATATGATAGTGCTAAACACACATAATTCAGCATTTGATGATGCAGCGGAACTCAGAGAAGTAGAAGGTTCTATTATTAAATCAATTATCCTTGACGAATACGAAAGAGGAAATTATGTGATTGTTGGAGGCGACTGGAACAGGAATCCCCCGGGGTTTGATATAAAAAAAATATCAGGTAATGAAGCAACGCGAACAGCAGGTCCGGCATTTGACATTGATTTTCTTCCACCCGGGTGGAAGTGGGTTTTTGACCCCGCATTGCCTACTAACAGGGATGTAAATGACCCGTATTCAAAAGGAAAAACAAAAACTACTATTATAGATTATTTTGTGGTTTCGCCAAATCTTGATGTTATAGAAAATAAAACAATTCCAACAAAATTTGAGTTTTCGGATCATCAGCCTGTTTTTATAAGGGTTAAAATGAAAGCTCCAATAATAAAACCTGATATATTGAATGTGAAAATAAAAAAGAAAGCAGTAAAAAAAACTAAAAAGAAAAAAATATCATTAAAATAAAACGCCACAGATTGCACAGATTAAACTATAAAAGAATTAATAAATAAACGAGAAACATAAAACTTATAATATGAACAGAGGCAAACAAAGCAATTGGATAAAGAATTTCTTGATATAGTTTTTAAAAGAAGTAATTGAATATAAATATTAAAAGAGATATTTATAATCTGTGTAATCCGCGACTATTTTTTAATCTATTGAATATTTACAAGGATATAATGCTTTTATAAAAACTCTTCAAAATAATGATCATTCCTCAATATCTTAAACCCTGCGATAAAATTGGGATTATTGCAACGGCACGTAAAATTTCGCCCGAAGAAATTGAACCGGCAATTAAAAAATTTTCTGAATGGGGACTCAATGTTGTATTGGGTAAAAATATTTACGCAGTATCAGATCAATATGCAGGCGATGATAATCAAAGGACTTCCGACCTTCAGGAAATGTTAGATGATACGAATATTAAAGCAATTTTTATTGCAAGAGGCGGGTATGGAACGTTAAGAATAATTGACAAAATTGATTTTTCAAAGTTTATAAAAAATCCAAAATGGATCATTGGTTACAGCGATGTTACTGTATTGCACTCACACATACACAAACATTTTGGAATAGAAACATTACATGCTTGCATGCCTTTTAATTTTCCACAAGACGTACAAAATAATAATGCATTAAATACATTAAAAAAAGCATTGACCGGCGAAGAATTAAAATATAATATTGAAATAAATATTTTAAATAAAACAGGAAAAAAAACAGGAATATTAACAGGTGGTAACTTGTCTTTGCTTTATGCATTAGCCGGAACACCTTCTGATATTGACACTGCAGGAAAAATACTTTTCATTGAAGACCTGGACGAATATCTTTACCATATAGACCGCATGATGATGCAATTAAAAAGAAGCGGTAAACTGAAAAACCTTGCAGGGCTTGTGGTTGGTGGTATGACAGAAATGAAAGACAATACTGTTCCGTTCGGGAAAAATGCTTACGAAATAATTGCAGAAGCTGTGGCCGAATATAATTATCCTGTTTGCTTTGGCTTTCCAGCCGGACATATTGAAGATAACAGGGCGCTGATAATGGGAAGAAAAGTTTTACTTGATGTTTCAGGCGAATCGGTATTGCTTTCTTTTTAAGGGTATAGAGGAAATAGGGTATAAAGGAATAGGGGGAATAAGGGGAATAAGGATCACTCTTATACCTAGGAACATGTATGAAATAAAAATAGAACGCTGATGACGCTGATTTTGCGGATTAAATATGATTATACTTGCCGTAGGCAAGTATATCTGCGGTAATCATAATAATCTGCGTGCTTGCCTATTGGCAAGTCAGCGTTCCAATTTTGGGATTTTAATACATACACATTACCTATATACCCTTATACCTTTTTATTATTCATAAATCATACAATTTTTTATATAAACCAGATATAACTGAAAGTAAAAGAAAATGGCAGAACACAATGAATTAGGCAAAAAAGGTGAGGAAATGGCGCAGAAATATCTTGCAAATAAAGGATACACTATCCTTGCCACAAACTGGCGATATTCAAAAGATGAAATTGATATAATAGCCCGCCATAATTCATGCCTTGTAATTATCGAGGTGAAAACCAGGTTTACCAATGTTTTCGGAGAGCCAGAAGAATTTGTTACAAATAAAAAACAATCATTTCTTATTCGCGCAGCTAATGCGTATGTAGAAAAAAATAAAAGCCAGGAAGATGTAAGGTTTGATATTGTATCAGTGCTTTTCTGTGGAACGCGCTGGCAAATCAACCATATTGAAGATGCTTTTTATCCGTCTAGGTTTAATCAATAATACCTTCAATTTAGTAAGTCTTGTTCAAAGACATTGTTGAAATAATTGGTAAAAATATTAACTTTGACAAAAAATATAAAATGGCATACGACTCAGTAGATAAACTCCAAAAAGCTTTAGTTGATAATGTTTTTCATTATGCAAAGGATTCAAAAAAAGCTGCGGGTAGAGCATTAGGAACAATAGTTGAAATTATTACTTACTACCTGATAAAAACATGGGGCTTAAATAACCAAATTTCTATTGAAAGAGGGCTTGAAGAATATGGCAACCCCGACATTACACACAATGTGGAGTTTTCACTTCACCCAATTGTACGTAGTTCATTTTTAACAATTGAAAAGACAGATAAATCAATTACTGCGAAAAAGATTCTCAAGGCTCTTGAAGAACAGAAATATAACCTAAAAGGGTTTGAACCTAAAAACAATCAACTCTTAAACAATGGTGTACTTCGCAATGCTTGCACAATTGCAACATCAAAAGAATCTTTCCTTCTGTGTAGTATTAAAGCAGACAAAGGTGATAAATTTGAACTTCACATTTACGAACAGAGCAAAAAACCTTATTCTGTTTTTGAATGTAAAAGAGTTGGTATTGAGGAAGGGATGAAAAAGGGACCACAGACGATTGAAAAAGCGAAACAAGGTGCTTATGTGGCGCGGTCAGCTTCCTCACTTCAAAAAATCAGAACAGAATCGGGTGAACTTCATGGAATTATTTACAAAAGCGATGGTTCATATATCATCAAACCATTTTTAGATTTGATGGAGGAAATAATTTACTCCAAAGATAAAGAATTATTAAGACGATTTATTCTTACTGTTGGTGTTGTGAGCAATCACGGTAATTGGTTCACATCCGAAAACCAAAATAAAGAACTAAAAGTTCTTGCACAATCTTATGACTGGTTGCTTTTCCTTACGGACAAGGGGCTTGCGGAATTTATTGAAAAATTACTTCTTAAACCCACAAAAGAATTTACTCCAATACGTGACGCATTTATTTCAAGTTATACTGCAACCAAAAAGAAAAATCAATTCACCAAAGTTCAGATGAATATTGAAGCTGATAAAATTTTATTGGACTATTTCAGTAAAAATATAAACGTTATTAATAGCTGGTTTAATATAATATCACCTAAGAAGAAGAAGTTATCTACTTTAAAAGATGAATTAAAAGAACTGAAAAATAAAAACTGGATAGATATTTTAAAATGAGCGCTGGAAGAAATATAAATACATTAAGCCAAAGTTGGGGAACGCCCCACAAATATGTGAAAGCAGTCAAAGCAGTATTTGGTGGTCACATTGATTTAGACCCATGCTCAAATGAATATTCAATTGTAAAAGCAAGAGTAGAATACACCTTACCCAAACATGACGGACTAAAAGAAAGTTGGAACTATCCGACAATTTATATTAATCCACCTTATGGGATTGACAAAGTAAGAGGAACTACAATTAAAAATTGGCTTGCAAGGTGTGCTCATGCTTACGAAGAATATGATTCAGAAGTATTGGCTCTTGTTCCTATTGCAGCAAACACATCTCATTGGAAAAAATATGTTTTTACCAAAGCAAAAGCAATTTGTTTTCTCTATGACACCCGACTTCGTTTTCTTGAAAACGGAATTGACACCGGAAAAGGTGCGCCAATGGCTTGTGCTATGATATACTGGGGAAATAATTATCAAAAGTTTTACAATGTTTTTATTGAGCATGGCGCTGTGGTGGACATTTCAAATTTGCAAGGTGAAAATATCGGAATTGAAAGAAAAACATTAAAACTTGCATTGTAAAAAGTCACCAATATCAACTAAAATCAATAAATATCAAACGACAAACTTCCTTTTTTACTTTTTCTTCAATTTTTCACAACTTAAAAGTATAACTTCATACGTTGCAGGTAGAGAGAATTCAGGTTCTGATTCATGATTCCCTATGGCAGATATTGCATCTTTAATTGCCAGCCAAACTGAAAGCGAAAGCATTAAAGGTGGTTCGCCTACGGCTTTGCTTTTAAGTATGGTTCCTGTATTCGGAATATTCTTCATAATTTCTACTCTGAAATCTTTTGGAATATCATTAACTGTAGGGATTTTGTAAGTATCCGGTGAATGTGTCAACAGGTTCCCATCTTTATTCCACTTGAGTTCTTCGGTTGTAACCCAGCCAACACCCTGAATAAATCCGCCTTCTATTTGCCCTTTATCAATTCCTTCGTTTATTGAATCGCCTGCATCTTGAACAATATCTGTTCTTAATAATTTATGTTGCCCTGTAAGAATATCTATTTCAACTTCGGATACAGACATGCCGTAAGAAAAATAATAAAAAGGATTTCCCTGCCCTTTTTCTCTGTCGAAATAAATATCTGGTGTCTTGTAAAAGCCAGTAGAACTAAGGCTCACCTGCTTTAAATAAGCAATTTTTACAATTTCATCAAACGAGATTTTCTTATCAGGATTTTCTTTATCGAAGATAAAATTATTCTCAAAAACAATATTTTCTTTTAATGTTTTACTTGCAGGATAATTTTTTTCAAACTCACTTATTACAACTTCTGCAAGCCATGATTTTATTATATCTATTGCATTTTTTACCGCCATCCCATTTAAATCACTTCCCGAAGATGCAGCAGTAGGAGATGTATTGGGTACTTTTGAAGTATTGGTAGCATTTACTTTCACTTTATCAGGAGTTATGCCTAATTCAGCAGATGCTATCTGTAAAATTTTTGTATGAAGTCCCTGCCCCATCTCTGTTCCGCCATGGTTAACAAGAACAGTACCATCGGTGTAAATATTTACAAGTGCTCCAGCCTGATTCAAAAATGAAGTAGTAAATGAAATGCCGAATTTTACTGGTGTAAGCGCAAGACCTCTTTTATAAAATTCATTTTCTTTATTGAATTTTTTAATTTCTATTCTTCGTTTAAAATATTCTGACGATTCAATAATCTTGTCATAAATTATGAACAAACGATTATTTTCAATCTTCTGTCCGTAAGGTGTAAAATTATTTTTTTCAAAATTGTAAAAATTTCGTAACCGTATCTCTGTTCCGTCTTTATTAAGAAAACGAGCTATTTTGTCAATTGCATTTTCTATAACAGCCATCCCCTGCGGACCGCCAAACCCCCTGAAAGCTGTATTCGACGGCAAGTTAGTCTTCCATGCTTTACCCATAATATTTACATCTGGAAGAAAATAAGAATTATCGGCATGCAGCATAGCCCTTTCTAATATAGCCATAGAAAGGTCGGTTGCAGATCCGGCATCGGCATTTAGCTCAACTTTATATGCTAATATTTGTCCTTTTTCATCAAATCCAATTTCATATTTTGAAAAAAATCTATGACGCTTTCCTGTCATAATTTGGTCGTCATCGCGGAAAAGATGAATTTTTACGGGACGCTTTGTTGCATTTGCAAGCAATGCAGCCCATGCCGCAACATGGTTTCCCTGGGTTTCTTTACCGCCAAAACCTCCCCCCATTCTTTTAACTTCAACTTCAATTTCGTTTTTTGAAACACCTAATACCTCAGCAACAATAGCCTGAGTTTCGGAAGGATTCTGGCTTGATGCATAGATCATCATTTCTTTTCCCTCACCAGGAACAGCAAGCGCAGTCTGTGTTTCTAGATACCAATGTTCTTGTCCGTTTGTTTTTAATTCGCCTTTAATAATATGAGGAGAATTTTTCAGAGCCTCATCAGGATTTCCTCTTTCAATTTTTCTTGGTGGTGCAATAATGTTATTTTTTTCAATAGCGGTTTCAATATCAAGAATTGCTTCGAGCGGCTCATATTCAACATCAATAAGATTCTCAGCTTGATGTAATGCGTATTCGTTTTCGGCTGCTATAAGAGCAATTGCCTGTCCAATAAAAAAAACTTCTTTTTCAGCTAAGCAGAATTCATCATGAATTACAGGACCCATTTGGTTTTCGCCAGGAACGTCTTTAGCAATAAGAATTGCATGAACGCCTTTTACTTTAAGCGCTTTTTTGATATTTAATTTTTTGATCTTTGCATGAGCATATTTGCTGAACACTACTTTTCCCAGCAATAGCTGATCATTCACCAGCATATCGTTTATATAAACCGATTCTCCGGTAACATGTTTTTTTGCGCTATCGTGACAGATAATATCTTTCATGTTATTTTATTCAAGTTTGGAAAAATTAAATTTGTTTTGTTTCTACAAAAAATTTCATCAGCAAATTCCCTGCAACAGTTCTTCTGAACTCCGCTTCTGATCGTGCATCTGATAGAGGCGTAAATTCTTCTGTTAAAATTTTCATTGCCATTTCAACATTTTCACGTGACCATTTCTTACCTATAAACCATTTTTCAGTATTCACTGCTCGCTTTGTTACTGCTGCCATTCCGCCATAAGCGAGTATAATTTCTGATATTATTTCCTCATCAAATTTTAGTCTGAATGCACCACTAACAGTGGAAATATCAAGATTTTTTCTTTTCGAAACTTTATATGATTTAATATAATGGCTACTGTCATATTCAGGTATTATTATTTCAGTTATCAGTTCATCAGATTTAATATCTGTCTGACGATAACCTTTTATAAAATCCTCTACAGGCATTGTCCTTTCTGATGTCTCGGAACGCAGTTTAATTTTAGCTCCAAGCGCAAACAACACGGGAATGCAATCTCCGATTGGCGATGCAGAACCTACATTTCCACCAATAGTTGCAATGTTTCTAATTTGTAATGATCCAAAAACACTTAACATTTTTTCAAGGGCAGGAATCGTTCCATCAGAATATTTTAGCATTTGTTCTAAAGTAAGCCCTGCTCCAAAATAGAAATTATTGTTTTCTTTTTTGAAAATTTTTAGTTCTTCTACGCTTGAAATATCAAGAATTTCTGAAAGCAATTCATTCTTTTTTGTTTGCCTCAAAGCCACATCTGTAGAGCCATTGATAATTAATGCATTTGGATTTTCTTTTCTTAACCTCAATGCTTCAGAAAGGGAAAACGGTTTAAAATATTTTTGATTCTTATTTTTTATTAGAATAGTTTCTTTATCACTATTAATTTTTTTCAGCAGTGCGATTATTTTATTTTCATTTTTTGAAAAATGGTCAAAACCATTGTTTGTGCATGCTTTCCGAGCAGCTTCAACGATAGGTTTATAACCTGTGCAACGACATAAATTTCCTGTTAAAGCGTCTTCAATTATTTCTACTGAAGGATTATTATGATTTTTATAAAGGCCAAATAATGACATTACAATTCCGGGAGTACAGTAACCACATTGGCTTCCATTGGTTTCTACCATTAGTTGCTGAACAGGATGAAGTATTTTTTCTTTATTTTCTTCTATTGCCAGGTTCTCTACTGTTATTAATTGTTTTCCATGAATCATTGGCAAAAAGACAAGGCACGAATCGAGAGTTTTATAATTAAGTTTATCATCAACGTCTGTTTCAGCCACAACAATTGTACACGCCCCGCAATCGCCTTCAGCGCAGCCTTCCTTAACTCCTTTATGATCAGGGAATGATCTTAGATAATTCAAAACCGTAGTAGTTGGCTTTAGCTCTGGATGTTTTGCAAAATCAACTTTTACAATTTTGTCATCAAGGACAAATTTGACAGATTTATTCATTTTGTAATTAATAAGTATTGAAAATTTTTACTTTATTTTCATAGGTAATCGGTAACCGGTATTCGGTAATCAGTTTTTGAAACACACCGATTACTGAATACTGATCACCGATTATTAAATATATAATTTCCTGCTGCTTGACCAAGTTATCCCGTTTAATATATAAACAATACAACCCATTTAATTTCTATTTATATTATTTCTCACATCAATAAGTTTTGCAACTATACTTATGGCTATTTCCTGTGGTGTTTCGGCAGCAAATTTAATCCCTATGGGCATATCAATTTTTTCAAGTTCGCCGGCAGTAAGTATTTTTTCTTTTTCAAATCTTTTTTTCAGCAAATCCACTTTCGTTTTACTACCGATCATTCCAAGATAAGCATGCGATTTTTTCGCTATCTTCTCTAAGATATCTTCGTCAAACGAATGCTTGGGAGTAACAATAACACAATAAGTATTTTCGTCGAATAATGTTTCTTCAATCGCTTTGAAATAATCTTTATTGATGCAAGTATAAGATTCAAATTCTTTTTCATTAAAAATATTTTCTCTCGGATCAAACAAAGTGATATTAAAATCCAGTTCCTTTGCTAATTTAGCAACAGCCTTTCCAATATGACCTGCGCCGAAAATGAAAAGTTTTTGCGAAGGATTGATAGGTTCAATATAAACTTCCATTCCTCCCCCGCAATGCATCCCTAAGTCCTTTTCGAGGCTGAAAGAACATTTTGCAGGCTTTCCGGTTTTAATAATTTCTACAGCTTTTAGAGTTACTTCTTTTTCAACACTGCCACCGCCTATACTACCATAAATAGCCCCGCCGTAATAAACTATCATCTTTGCACCGGTTTTTCTGGGTGTAGAACCGCTGGTTTCAATAACAATACAAATAGCTGCCCCGCAATGTTCATTTCGTATTTCTTCTGCTTTAGAATAAATGCTTTGCATAATTATAATTTTCCTTAAAGAATATTTTTACAAAAATACAATATTTCCGCTGCTCTTAACTCGGGAAGATTCATTCTTTTATACTTAAAGAAAAATGGTTTGCTGGCAAGACAGGCAAAAAATCAAACTTCAATTATATTTTGAGCGTCAACAAAATGAGTATTTTCTATATGGAATTATAACCCTATGTTGAAAACACTTAATTCAAGATACATCGAACACTTAAGCCATATAACTTACTATAATGAACACGAGCTACTTCTCCTCTACTACTATATATGTCGCGATCCCAGGCAGCATCACAATAACCATAATAACAAAACTGGGTAGAGGACCAGAAGCAGCCGACTCCATTACCGTATCCATCATCAGCACCACTGAAATTAAGTGAGGGGCTATAAGACAACCCACTCTCAGGGGCATTAAAACCGCTTGAACCCCCTGCTCTCAGATAGGTACTTTCGTTTGTTCCCCGCAGGCTGGGTACATATTCATTTTCATCATAAGGGAAATCAGTAACGCATGTTCCGCTTGTACAAACAGTTCTTTCGAGTTGTGTCCATTCGTAATGTGATGGTATGTGCCATCCGCAAGGGCAGATACCTTGCACGGGAGTTGTACAAGCTTGTTGTGATGAGCCGGTTCCATTGCAACTACCAGACCCATTCATAATTTCGTCCCATTCATATATTCCGCCATAAGTAGTACAATTGGCTGCATTATCATTGTAACAATATTTTTGAGTACCTCCCGCACCTTGTCCTGTTGCAATTGGTACTTGTGTGCCATAATTCAGATTTTGTGACATCCAACATTGTGAACCTATAAGAACCGTGTTATATGTTTTAGCATCTCTGGCGTCTGTCAGAACGCCGCCACACGAACAAAATGTAGTTGTAGTCAATACTACATTGTCTGATGAAGACGCACATGGCGAATTAGATATTGTCCATTGCAGTGTTGCTGTTCCACATCCGGCTAATCCTGTTACTCCTGATATGGGTGAGCTTGGATTAGTTATGACGGCAGTGCCGGATACCACAGTCCATAACCCTGTTCCTACCAATGGTGAGTTTCCAGCTAATGTCGTGGTGGTTGTGCCACATGTAACATTTATATCCGCTCCTGCATTGGCCGTGGTAGGCGCTGCAATTACTATGAACGCCCCAGATACCGCACTGGTTGCATCAGATCCGCAGCTTCCGTGTACAATGCAATAATAATAAAGTGTTCCGGCGGAAGAGGTTTGTGGAGTGTAACTGGATGTATGCGCCCCATTACTCGAACCCAAAGAGGTTCCCCCAGAAGTACTTGCAACTGTATTACTATACCATTGATAGCTTAAGCTACCACCTATTGCTGTTACTGTTATTGCAGTAAAGGCTCCACCAACGCATTGTGTTTGTGTTGCCGTAGACTGGCTGTTTATAGCTGTAACAGGGTTAACTATGAAAGCTCCCGATACAGCACTAGTTGCCGACCCACAAGATCCACTAACTATGCAATAATAATAAAGTGTTCCTGCGGTAGCAGCTTGTGGCGTGTAGCTATTAGTTTGCGCTCCATTACCTGAACCAAGCGATGTCCCTCCCGAAGTACTTGCAACTGTATTACTGTACCATTGGTAGCTTAAACCACCTCCTGTTGCTGTTACTGTTATAGCAGTGAAGGTTCCGCCAATGCATTGTGTTTGTGTTGCTGTGGACTGGCTGCTTATGGCTGTTGCAGGGTTAACTATGAATGCCCCCGATATAGCGCTGGTAACCGACCCACAAGTTCCGCCCACAATGCAATAGTAATAAAGAGTTCCTGCAGAAGCGGTTTGAGGCGTGTAACTATTAGTTTGCGCACCATTACCCGAACCAAGC
>CAINEZ010000404.1 GCA_903847905.1 uncultured Bacteroidota bacterium | reverse complement strand
CTTTCATAAAACACACCCGCAAAAAAATACTCAAAATATTTTCTGCACAACAGTATAGTATGCTGCAAATTTAAAATCGAAATTTATTGGAAATACCATTAATCTCCTGCTTGGGGATTGGGGGCGGTGTGTTCAGTTTCTACAAAAAGACACCTCGTCTAAAATTATTACTCTTTACTATCGTGCGTTTCAGCACGCGATGTCATAAAAATAATTCCGTACATTTGTTTGCGACTTTTGGGGATAACAAGATTAAATTTTGTGCGTTCATACATATTATTTATTTTTGGCACTCCTAAAAAAATTTCAATGAGATTATCTGTTATAATAATCAATTACAACGTAAAGTATTTCCTTGAACATTGCCTTATTTCGGTGCGGAACGCATGCAGGGGGATTGAATCGGAGATTTTTGTAGTAGATAATAACTCTGTTGACGGATCGGTAAAAATGGTCAGAGAAAAATTTACTGATGCCAGGCTGATTGAAAACAAAGAAAATATTGGCTTTTCGAAAGCTAATAACCAGGCTATACGATTATCAAAAGGGCAATATATTCTTTTACTCAACCCTGATACAATAGTAGAAGATGATACATTTCAGAAGGCGCTTGATTTTATGGATTCACATCCTGATGCCGGTGGTCTTGGAGTAAAAATGATTGATGGAAGTGGAAAGTTTCTCCCCGAATCAAAACGCGGTCTCCCCACTCCATCGGTTGCATTTTACAAAATGTTCGGGCTTTCCAGACTTTTTCCAAAATCAAAAATTTTTGGACAATATCATTTAGGATATCTTGACAAAGAGAAAGTGCACCAGGTTGATATAATTGCAGGAGCATGTATGTTTCTTCGTAAGGAGACTATTGATAAAACTGGACTTTTAGATGAAGCATTTTTTATGTACGGCGAAGATATTGACCTGTCATATCGAATTATTAAAGCAGGTTACAAAAACTATTACTTTCCCGAAACCCGCATTATTCATTATAAAGGAGAAAGTACAAAGAAAAGCAGTATTAATTATGTGCTTGTTTTTTACAATGCTATGATCATATTTGCGCGAAAACATTTTTCGCAGAAGAATGCTAAATTATTTTCATTTTTTATCAACACCGCAATTTATCTTAGAGCGTTTATAGCCATTATTAACAGGTCTTTTAACAGGATATTTTTACCTCTCGCTGATACGGCTCTAATATTTACAGGGTTTTTCTTCATTAAGAATTATTGGGAACAAAATATTTTGTTTACAAAAGGCGGTCACTATCCTATGGAATTCATGACTATTGCAGTTCCTGCATATATTTTTGTCTGGCTGCTTTCTGTTTATTTATGTGGAGGATATGATAAGCCTATCAAACCAACTAAGATATTACAGGGATTAGTTACCGGCACACTTATTATTCTTGTGGTATATGCACTGCTTAGTGAAGAATTGCGATTCTCAAGAGCTTTGATAGTTATGGGTGCTGCATGGTCGTTACTATCCATGTTTATTATCCGGATTATTCTTAACATTTTAAAATTGAAAAATTTCAAATTTGAAACAGGGAAAAACCGGAATTTTGTGATTGTAGGAGATAAAGAAGAAACCGAAAGAGTAACATCATTACTAAAACAAACAAGCATCAATCCCGGGTTAATAGGCTTGGTTAATATAAATGATACTAATAATGAAGGAAATGGATTTATCGGGAACATTAACCAGATAAAGGAAATAATTGAAATATATAAGATTGATGAAGTGATATTCTGTTCCAAAAATATGGTAACTCAGGAGATAATTGATAAAATGTCGGAGCTTAAAGATACATTGGTAGATTATAAAATTGCACCTCCCGAAAGTTTATATATTATCGGAAGCAATTCAATTGACACTTCCGGTGATCTTTATGTAGTAAATATTAATTCTATAAGCAAATTCAGCAACAAGCGTAACAAGCGATTCTTTGATATAATGGCTTCTCTGCTTCTTATAATTATTTCACCTGCTCTTCTCTTTTTTGTAAAAAACACAACCGGATTTTTCAGAAATATTTTTCTTGTTTTATTTGCCAGAAGATCATGGGTAGGATACAACAGGAATGAAGAGTCGAATAAACTTCCGGCAATTCATAAGGGAATACTAAACCCATCTGATGCATTCCAGAAAAGAACTCTTGACAATGAAATGATAACACGCCTGAATATGATATATGCAAGGGATTACAGAATAATGAACGATATAAATATCCTCATAAAAGGCATTAAAGAACTTGGAAGAAAATAGTCCTGAAATTTACACTTCCCTTAAACTTTGTTTAAAACTTTCGAAAAGTTTCACATCTTACTAAAAACATTTCTCTAATTTAGTGCCACATTTATTAATAAATATACCATGGGATTTTTATAATAAATTATATTTTACTTTTGTTATCATTTACTATTATACTCAAACTAAAGACATAGTATTTTCGATGCTTACACTATAAGAAAAAAATAATTAACTCTTTATTAATGGAACTGAAACTAACTCGCCCACTTGCTTTTTTCGACATTGAAACAACAGGAATCAATATTGTTACTGACAGAATTGTTGAAATTTCTATTCTTAAAATTTTGCCCAATGGTGAAAAGGATTTGCGTACACATCGCATAAATCCTACCGTCCATATTCCTGAAGAAGTTATCGCTATTCATGGAATCACAGATGAAGATGTGAAAGATTGTCCAAAATTTGTAGAACTTGCCCCTAACATTCACCAATTTCTTTCAAATTGCGATCTTGCCGGATACAACTCAAATAAATTCGATATCCCTTTTCTTGTTGAAGAATTTCTAAGAGCAGGAATAGATTTTGAATTAAAAGGCAGAAGGTTTGTTGACATTCAAAATATTTTTCATAAAATGGAACAACGCACCCTCATTGCTGCATATAAATTTTATTGTAATAAAGAACTTGTCGGAGCTCACGGCGCTGAAGCCGATACTCTTGCTACTTATGAAGTGCTGAAAGCACAAATAGAAAGATATCATGATACTGAATATACCGACAAGGATAAAGAAAAAATAATTCCAATTAAAAACGATGTCCAGGCTCTGCATGATTTTTCTTTTAATTCTAATTTTGCCGATTTTGTAGGACATATCGTATTCAATAAACAACAAATTGAAGTTTTTAATTTCGGTAAACATAAAGGTAAACCGGTGGAAGATATTTTCCGCATAGAGCCATCCTATTACGACTGGATGATGAAAAGCGATTTTCCATTATTTACTAAAAAGCTTATCACTGTTATAAAACTAAGAAGCTTTAATAAATCATCAGCCAACGTAAAAAAAACCTGAGTTACTACTCAAGCAATGTAATAGGAAACAGATTCCGATAGTTATCGGAACTGATTGCTTATGATTAAATATGAATTTTTTATCAGTGTTCATCATAATCATCAGCGTTAGCAATAGCGAATCAGCGTTCTATTTTTTTTCATTGGCTGTGTAGTTATAAACATGAACAAGTAATGAAGATAATTTGTGTAGAAGGTAATTATTGTAAAAATAAAAAGGATATAAGAACTCCGAATGAACCTATTTTTTTTCTGAAACCTGAAAGTTCCTTGTTAAGAAACAATCAGCCTTTTTTTATTCCTGATTATTCAAAAAAAATTATTCCACGTGTTAATATTGTCTTAAAGGTTTGCAGGCTCGGAAAAAACATTCAGGAAAAATTCGCGCATCTTTATTTTAATGAAATAGGCATAGGCGTGGATATGGAAGCAGCAGATATGCTGGAAATATACAAAGAGAAAGGACTTCCATGGGAACCTGCAAAAGCTTTTGATTGCTCCTCCCCTATTGGTAATTTTATTTCTAAAAAAGAATTTAAAAGTTTATCCGCAATTTCTTTTTCAATATTTAAAAATAAGAAATGTATTTGTAAAGCTTATACTTCAGAAATGTTATACTCTTTTGATAAAATTATCGCTTACGTTTCCAAATATGTAACACTCAAAGACGGCGATTGTATATTCACCGGAAGCCCTGAAATAAATGATACTGCCGCGTTAAACGACCATATAGAATGCTTTATTGAAAATAGGAAATTGCTTGCTTTTAATGTGAAGTAATACCGATAGCGCCCTGTTTTCAGCGTTGCAACACCCTAAAAGTTTTTATTGATTATTTGGTATAGCTCTGCTTGTTTATCATCCATCTTCAAAAGCCTATTCTTAGAGGTTTTCGAGTCAGGAAGCGTGT
>CAINEZ010000403.1 GCA_903847905.1 uncultured Bacteroidota bacterium | reverse complement strand
GGTTTTCTGTTGTTCCATATCAATATAAAAATGTATGTAAGCCTTTTAATAATGATAAATCATTTATTATTTCTGGTGGTAAATTGTTGAAAATAGATTCGTATGGTACCTTAAAATCAGTATCTGATTTTTTAGGATTTGGTGGTCAATTAGAAGATTTTATAATTAATGATTCTTCAATCATTTTATACGGTAATGGAGCAACCAATAAGAATTTATCAAAACTTGATACCTCTTTTAATGTCGTATTTGTAAAAATGTATGATAGTACTAGTGTACCTTTTGGAGGTATTGACAGAAATATTATTTATCCCACATTTGAAAATAGTTTCATTTTAAGTGGTGGGAAACATGATACCACTTTATTTTTCAAAACAGATTTAACAGGAAATATTTTATGGAGTAAATATTTTACATCAATACAAGGCGGAATACAGGACATTATTCAAACACAAGATAGCGGTTTTGTTATAGCAGTAAATTTAAAAAATTTTGGAGCTAGTTTGATTAAAACAGATAAAGATGGTATTGCTCTGTGGGGAAAATCATATTTTCGCCCATGCGGTTATATTCATTCTGTTCTTGAAAACACAGACGAAACAATGATTATTACCGGAAATATTGATAGTTCGGCATATACCTCATCACCTTTATTTTTCGTAAAACTAAATAAAACAGGTAGTATAATCTGGGCAAAAAATTTTGGCGATACTATTAACAATATTAAAAATTACCCATCCGATACAAAGTTGACACAGGATGGGGGTTATATAACTTTAGCCACTTTAGCAGTACCACCTCAACATGATGATTTATTACTGATAAAAACAGATTCAGGCGGCAATACTTTATGGGTAAGGGCGCATGGAAGCCCGAATTCTTGGGATTACGGACAAAGTGTGGAACAGTTGAATGATAAAGGTTATATAATTAGCGGTATTACAAATAATAATATTCCTGTTAATCTCTCAAGTTTATATATTGTACGTACAGATTCGTTAGGACATACAGATAGCTTATGCGAGGAATATAGCTTACCGCTTGCCGTTAATAATATAATTGTAAATGATAGCAACATAAATGTTACATCTGTTCCTTTTACAGTTCATACAAGTATTGCAGATACCAGTACTCAGAGTTTTACCACTTATGCTTATGATGGCTGTTTATTAGATGCCATACCGGAATTATATGCAGAACAAACAGCGCCGCTTGTTATTTATCCTAATCCTACGGATGGCTTGTTTTCAATAGAGACAAAAATGAACACATCTTTAAAAACGGATATAGAAATTTACAATATAAACAGTGAAAGAGTTTATTCGGCTGTTACAGATGAAAGTGTTACAGACATTAGTTTAACAGGCTTAGCAAGAGGCTTGTATTTTGTAAAAATGAGCACTGAAAGGTGGGTTAAGACGGGGAAGGTTATGGTGTATTGATTTGTGATTTTAGATTTATGATTTGCGATTTCAAAATGCAAAGTTAAAATTGAAATTTATTGAAACTGGAAACTAAATGTTATTGGGATATTTATTTCCTTGAATATTGAGAATTGTATATTGTTTATTGAGAATTTAAAATATTCAACACTAAATGTTCAATTTACAAAGTATGTTGCCTGCTGAAAGATATGAGCAACGGGTAAAGACAGGGAAGGTTATGGTGGAGTGAATGTAAAATTAAAAAGTTGACAAGTTAACAAGGCATAAGGTAGAAGTAAATGTAAAATGCAAAATTTAAAGTGATGAATGCAGAGTGATGAATGCAGAATTAAATTACGGATGCGAAGATTTGAAAAGTACAACGCCGTTGTTTTGGATAAATCTTTTAATCCGGTCAGCGGGTGGTGTTCTAAATCGCACCTTCGTTGGAGATCGAAATTTAAGTTATTTAAAAATAGTTTAATCAACCACGTATTACCCTGTTTAGTTGGGTTGATTCATTTTGCTGTCCTCAATTATCAACTTTGATTTTTTCCTTTTTTTATTACCTTTGCATTCCTTAAAAAATTAATGTTTAAAAATTAATGAAACAGAAATACACAGAATACAAACAGCTTGACCTGCCCAAAATTGGGAAAGAGGTTCGTAAGTTCTGGGAAGAAAATAATGTGTTTGAAAAAAGTGTGGAAATCAGCGAAGACAAACCACAATTTGTTTTTTACGAAGGACCTCCTTCTGCCAATGGAATACCCGGTATTCATCATGTAATGGCGCGCGCTATTAAAGATATATTCTGCCGTTATAAAACACTCAAAGGCTTTCATGTAAAGCGAAAAGGAGGATGGGATACTCACGGGCTTCCGATTGAAATAGCCGTTGAGAAAACACTTGGCATTACTAAAGAAGATATTGGCAAGACCATTTCAGTTATTGATTTTAACAAAGCCTGCCGCAAAGAAGTGATGAAATATAAGGATCAGTGGGACGAGATAACAAAACAAATGGGCTACTGGGTTGATCTGAATGACCCGTATATTACTTTCGATAATAAATATATTGAATCTGTTTGGTACCTGCTTAACCAGCTTTATAAAAAAGGATTGCTGTACAAGGGATATTCCATTCAGCCTTATTCTCCGGCTGCCGGAACCGGATTAAGTTCGCATGAATTGAACCTGCCGGGTTGTTACAAAGATGTGAAAGATACAACAGCAGTAGCGCAATTCAAAGTAGTACGCAATGAAAAATCGAAATTTCTTTTTAAAGATATTCATGGCGATCTGTTCTTTCTTGCATGGACAACCACGCCATGGACATTGCCCTCAAATACAGCTTTAGCGGTTGGAGCGGGAATTAATTATCTTGTAGTAAAGACATTTAATACTTATACTAATTTGCCTGTAACTGTGATTTTGGCAAAAGATCTTTTTTCTAATTATTTTCCTGAAAAAAATAAAGACTTAATAATTGAGGAATACCAAGCCGGACAAAAGAATATCCCTTACAAAATAATTGCCGAATATAAAGGCTCTGAACTTGAAGGTATGCGTTACGAGCAGCTTTTGCCTTACGTACAGCCTAAAGACGGAGATCCTTTCCGTGTTATACCTGGAGATTTTGTTACAACAGAAGACGGAACCGGAATTGTTCATATTGCACCCAGCTTTGGAGCTGATGATTTCAGGATGAACAGGATTTACAACGTTGGCGCATTAACGCTTGTTGACAGGCAGGGAAGATTTGTTGACAGCATGGGAGAGTTTGCCGGGCGTTTTGTTAAATCGGAATACGATCCCAATTTCAATCCCAAAACAGAAAACAATGTTGACATTGACATTGTTGTAAAATTGAAAAAAGAAAATAAATGTTTTAAAACCGAAAAATTCGAACATTCCTACCCGCATTGTTGGAGAACCGATAAGCCTATTCTTTATTACCCGCTTGATTCGTGGTTTATTAAAACTACCGCATGCAAAGAAAGAATGATTGAGTTGAATAAAACTATTAACTGGAAGCCGGAAGCAACAGGGACAGGACGTTTCGGGAATTGGCTTGAAAATCTTGTTGACTGGAATCTTTCGCGTTCGCGCTTCTGGGGAATACCTTTACCAATATGGACATCAGAAGATAAATCGGAACAGCTTTCTATTGGCTCGGTTGAAGAATTGAAGAAAGAAATTGAAAAATCGATCGCGGCTGGGGTTATGAAAAAAAATCCGCTTAAAGATTTTACTCCGGGAAATTTTTCAGAAAAAAATTATACCACTTTTGATATTCACAGACCTTATGCAGATGAGATTATTTTGATTTCATCCACGGGCAAAAAAATGTTCAGGGAGCCAGATTTAATTGATGTTTGGTTTGATTCCGGTTCAATGCCATACGCTCAGTTTCATTATCCTTTTGAAAACAAAGAAAATTTAAAAGAATATTTCCCTGCCGATTTTATTGCCGAAGGCGTTGACCAGACTAGGGGATGGTTTTTTACACTTCATGCAATAGCGACCATGTTGTTTGACTCTGTAGCTTATAAAACCGTCGTTTCAAACGGGTTGGTTCTGGATAAAACTGGAAATAAAATGTCGAAGCGGCTTGGTAATGCTGTTGATCCTTTTAAAACTATTGAAAAATACGGTCCTGATGCTACCCGTTGGTACATGATAACAAATGCGCAGCCATGGGACAACCTGAAGTTTGACATTGAAGGTATTGTGGAAGTGCAGAGAAAATTTTTCGGCACATTTTATAACACATATTCATTTTTTGTTATATATGCAAACATAGATGGCTTCTGCTATGCAGAGCCTGAAGTACCGGTAAATAAACGACCCGAAATCGACAGGTGGATATTATCACAATTAAATTCGCTTATTAAAACTGTTGATGAATATTATGCCGATTATGAGCCAACTAAGGCAGGTAGAGCTATTCAGGAGTTTTTAGATGAACATCTCAGCAATTGGTATGTACGTTTATGCCGCCGCAGATTCTGGAAAGGCGAATATTCGCAGGATAAAATTTCGGCATACCAGACATTATATAAGTGTTTAGAAACACTTGCCCAGCTTGCATCTCCCATTGCGCCATTTTTCATGGAAAGATTATTTATTGATCTGAATAATGTAACAAAACGTCATAAAGCTGAATCAGTTCACCATACTGATTTCCCTGTTGCCGATGAATCGCTTATAGATAAAGACCTTGAAGAAAGAATGTTTATCGCTCAGAATATTTCATCTATGGTACTTTCATTACGAAAGAAAGTAAATATCCGCGTCAGGCAGCCCTTGAGCAAAATTATGGTACCAGTACTTAATCCACATTTTCAGAAACAAATTGAAGCGGTAAAAAACCTTATTCTTTCTGAAGTTAATGTAAAGAATATTGAGTTTATTACTGATGCTTCTGGAATTTTAGTAAAAAAAATCAAGCCTAATTTTAAAACATTGGGACCAAAATATGGCAAGATGATGAAGCAGATCGCTGCCGCGATCACCGATTTTTCTCAAGCCGATATTAATAAGATCGAGAAAGATGGCAGTTATTCACTGGAGGTTGAAGGCGAAAAAGTTGAAATTACTTTATCAGATGTTGAGATTTTATCGGAAGATATTCCGGGATGGCTTGTAACAAATATCGGGAACCTTACCGTAGCCCTTGATATTACAATTACTGATCAGCTTAGAGAAGAAGGTATTGCCCGCGAACTGATCAACAGGATACAGAACATCCGAAAAGACAGCAATTTTGATGTAACTGACAAAATAATTGTGAGATTGGAGAAGCATGATAAAATTAATTCGTCTATTAATAATAATATTTCATATATTTGTACTGAAACTTTAGCCGTTTCCTTGGAATTAGTTGACAGGATCGACTCCGCTGATTATATAGAGATTGAGTTGGTTGATGATATCAATGCGAGGATACAAATCAGCAAAGCAATATTTTAATAATTAATTAAGTTTGATAATGGAAAAAAAGAAAATTGCAAAAAGTAAGGAAAAGGAAATAAAAAATATTCCGGATCCTTCGGAAAAGATAAGATATACTGATAAAGAATTGATGGAGTTTAAAGAAATCATTCTTGGAAAACTTGAAGATGCAAGGCGAGATCTTGTTTTGCTCACAGAAGCTTATACTACCAAAAATAACAATGACACCAATGATACCTCTCCAACTTTTAAAGTATTGGAAGAAGGATCGAATGTTCTTTCCAAAGAAGAAAACAGTCAGCTGGCAGTAAGGCAACAGAAATTTATTCGCGACCTTGAAAGTGCATTGCTTCGGATAGAAAACAAAACCTATGGTATTTGCCGTGTAACAGGTAAATTAATCCCAAAAGAACGACTGAAAGTAGTTCCTCATGCCACAATGAGTATTGAAGCCAAACTCAGTCAGCATAATTTAAATAAATAATAATTTTCACATTCGGGTTTCTGAATGCAAAAACATCCCATTGCTGTGCTGAAAAAATCATTGCTTATTATTTTTCTGGTATTACTTATTGACCAGATTTTAAAATTCTGGATCAAGACTCACATGTTTCTTGGGCAGGAATTTCATGTGTTTGGTAACTGGTTCATCTTGCATTTTACGGAGAACAACGGAATGGCTTTCGGCATGGAATTCGCCGGCAATCATGGTAAACTTTTTTTAACTGTTTTTCGCATCATTGCATCTTGCATTATCGGATGGTATATTATTAAAATATCGAAAAAGAAAAATGTTACATTCGGTCTCATATTCAGTGCTTCAATGATATTTGCAGGCGCCGTAGGCAATATTATAGACAGCGCTTTTTACGGATTAATATTTAACGATAGTCTTTTCCAGATTGCACAGTTTATGCCTGATGGCGGGGGTTATGGCACATTCCTGCATGGCAAAGTAATTGACATGCTTTATTTCCCTATTATTGAAGGACATTTTCCGCAATGGTTCCCGTTATGGGGAGGGGAAGAATTTATATTTTTCCGTCCTGTTTTTAATATTGCCGATTCCAGTATTACTATCGGTGTTCTTATATTGATAATTTTCCAGAAAAAAATCTTCCAAAAATCTGAAGCGGAAAATGTACCCGGGGATGTGAATACTGAAGGCGCTGAAGTAAAAACGGGGGAAAACCCTCAATAATAAAATTTACTTCTTACTTTCAGGGTTGGATCATACTTCTTCTCTATCCAAAACTTTTTTGTAATTTCGCCACATGGAAACAGTAGTAAGCGGAATACGTTCAACAGGTAATTTACATCTTGGTAATTACTTTGGCGCAATTAAGAATTTTTTAAAGATGCAACATGAACATCGTTGTTTTTTCTTTATTGCCGATTATCATTCATTAACAACACACCCAACACCAAAGGATCTTCACAACAACGTGAAACAGGTTCTCGTGGAATATCTTGCATGCGGTATTGACCCGGAAGCAGTAACCATGTACATACAGAGTGACATTCCCGAAACAACCGAACTATATCTTATGCTTAATATGAATGCATACGTTGGAGAGTTGGAACGCTGTACTTCTTTCAAAGAAAAAATAAGAAAGCACCCTGAAAATATAAATGCCGGATTACTCACTTACCCTGTTTTAATGGCGGCAGATGTGCTTCTTCATAAAGGTACAAAAGTGCCTGTTGGTAAGGATCAGGAACAGCATCTCGAAATGACGAGAACTTTTGCAAACCGTTTCAACAGGATGTACAAAAAAGAATATTTTCCCGAACCGTATGCATTTAATTTTGGCGAAGAATTAATAAAGATTCCCGGACTTGACGGCAGTACCAAGATGAGCAAATCAGATAACGAAAACAGCGCTATTTTCCTTGCCGATGAACCCGAAGTGATACGTAAAAAAGTGATGCGCGCCGTTACCGATGCTGGTCCTACAAAGCCTAATCAGGAAAAACCTCAGGCTGTCGAAAACCTTTTTAACCTGATGCTGGCGTTGTCTTCAAAGGAAACCTATGAACACTTCAATGAACTTTATAATACTTGCCAGGTTCGTTATGGCGATATGAAAAAACAATTAGCCGAAGATGCAATAATTTTTACCAATCCTTTAAGAGAAAAAATAAAAGAGCTGTTGTCAAACGATGAATATCTTAGAAAAGTGTTAAAAACCGGTACAGAAAAAGCCCGCGAAAGCGCTTCAAAAACAATTCGTGAAGTACGGGAAATCATGGGATTCAAATCATTTTAAGTGAGTAAGTGTTAAGTTTCACAAGGTTGTTTATGACAACTTGTATTAATTAATAGCAAAGATAAAACTTTATTTTTAAATTCATCAGGTTTTTGTAAAAATATTTCCGGTTTAATTTTAAACCATTTTTCAATAGCATCAAAAGGTGTT
>CAINEZ010000402.1 GCA_903847905.1 uncultured Bacteroidota bacterium | reverse complement strand
TTTTTTAATGAGGCTAAAGGTTTTGGTTTCATTAAGTTGGATGATTCCGGAGAAGAAATTTTCGTGCATGTTTCGGGATTAACCGAAAAGATTAAACAAGATGACAGAGTGTCTTTTGACGTAACGGAAGGGAAAAAAGGACCTAACGCAATCAACGTGAAAAAGATTTGATCATACGTTGTTTAAAAAAAACCCGTTCCGTCCCGATAGCTATCGGGATTAGGAACGGGTTTTTTTATTGTTAAAATTGGCAGGTTTATAAGCCGGATTCTGTCAATGATTGCTCAAAGTTCTATCATTTATCTGGTCCCGATATCACTATCTGGATCTATCGACCTACCCCCCGGGAGCAGACGAGCAGCCCTTTTTCAGTCATTTAATCCCGATAGCTATCGGAATCAAGAACCTGAAATCCCGGTATATTTGGTCTTTCAACCCATAAGGTTTACCCTGGCATTGTATTACCACAACGCCACGTGAGCTCTTACCTCGCGTTTTCACCCTTGTTCTGTCACAATCCCGATAGCAATCGGGACGGGACAGAACGGTTATTTTCTGTGGCACTTTCTGTTATCAAGCCATTTCTGACATGATACCTTCCCGTTAGGAAGTATGGTGCTCTTTGTTGTCCGGACTTTCCTCCCTCCGCAAAATTGCAGAAGGCGATAGAACAACCTACCATAATTTTAAAGAACAATAATATTTTTTACAAAATTACAAAAAACCTTGATATTAAAGCATTTTGCAGGTAAATTTTATTCAATTACCATTTTTCCTGTTTGTGTATATTCTCCTGCTTTTACTTGATAGAAATAAATTCCCGAAGTCAGACTGCTAGCATCGATAATAAATTTATGTTTGCCGGCATTTGCCATTCCTTTGTTGATTTCATAAACTTTCTGCCCGACAAGGTTATATACTTCCATAGCCAGGTTCGTAGATTTATCAAGTGTAACATCAATATTTGAAAAGTCGCTAAAAGGATTTGGATAGTTCTGAGAAACAGATATATTATTCTTTACCAGTTGATCTTCTCCGACAGTCATATTAAAGTCTGCATCAGTTACAGTAAATCCTTTAATATAATTAAACTGTACAGGAGAACCATTGCTGGAGGGGTCCATTACTTGGTACACCAACGGTAATTCATACGTACCTCCATTATCAAATACATAATAAGATGCAGTTCCCATATATGCAGCGCCATCTGCTTCAGTGCCGGTAGTAATACTTCTGGCGTTTGTCAGTAAGCCGGTGGCAGGGTCATATGCCCTGAAATGAATGTCAGGATAATAGTTTCCATCTGTACTTCCAAAAGATAAAGTATCGGTGTCTAACCAGGTAACAAACATTTTTGATCCATTATAAGTAGTAGAAATCTGTGGGCGGTTATCTTCAGAAATATCGGATGTTCCCCCTGTAAAAGTGCCGCGAAAAGTTTCAGGATAATCTAATAATTTAGCATTCCATGTTGTACCACCATCGGGAGAGAAGATAAGGAACATTCCAAAAGCGCCGGGTATTTTAGAAATTGACCATTTGCCAACGCCTATGCTAACATCAACAGCAAGGTAAGGATTTCCGTTCCCATCAACAGCCATATCAGCGTCAAAAGCAGTGGTATATAATAATGAGTCGCGTGTCCCAGGAACCGGTTGGTGACCAAAAAGTAATGCAAGGTTAGCATCAGAAATAAAGTTCTTAATTGCATCAATAGCCATCATATTAACATTTATTGGGGCAGACCACGATACGCCACCGTCAGTAGTTTTATAGAAAATAGGATAAAAACATGAGTCCGGATATAATGTGAAATCATTATGAGAAAGCAAAGAAATCCATCCGGTAGTACCATTAGGTGCAAAAGCTATTCTGGTATTTGCTATCTGAGCATATTTGCCTGTGTTCATTACAGACATTGGAGCAGAAAATAATGATTGGGTAAAGTCAAATTTATTTGTTCCGGAATTAAAAACTCCTTTTGATAAAATCAGAGAGTTAGTGTAGCCATTATTAAGAGCTCCGTTTTCAGCAGGGTCAACAACCCAGGCAACGCCGGAAACAGGGTTAATGTGGAATGCTTCGGGGATCTGCTGTAAATATGCCCCCTGAGATGTTAAAGATTGTTCATTGGGTGTGCCCGTAGAATTAAAAGTTTTGGTAGAAATTGCATATCCGCCCCAATTACTACCACCACCTGCATTACTACCATCTAGTAAAGCGGAAAAAGTTAGAGCAAAAGCATTGTCAGGGTTTGTGTTTCCTGATGGGTTATATATCAAACCTTCTGGATACCTTGCGCCATTACCAGTAGTATTATAACTGATTACATTGTTTGTAAATGTGCTGCCGCCATCTTTTGAAAAGTCGAATGAAATAGTTCCACCGGGATTAACTTCCCTGTGTGTAAACATAATACTGTTAAGATTTGGATCAGCCCATAATGCAGTTCTTCCACCATTGCATAAGCCCAGAGCATTTACCGCCTGTCCGAGTGAAACTACAGAAACAGCAAACATTTTTGAGTTTGAAGAGGTAACATTTTTCTTTGCCACACTTTTTAAAACCGAAGGCTGTGAAAGAGGCGCATCAATGTTTTTTGGATTAAATGATGCAATGTTTGTTCCTTTAATGTGCAAGTATTTGTTTGCTGACTGCGCACTTACAGAGAATGTTATTCCGATTGCAAACGTAAACAGTAAAAAATTTTTCATTTGAAATGGCTTTAAGGTTAATTAATAATTTTATTATGCAAATATAAAAAAATTGGTAATGGAAAAGAAATAATTGTAAAAAAATAACCTGTTTGAAAATATTTTATATTAAAAGTCTTTTAAAAATTTTGCATAACATTAGTAGTTAGAATTTTGAATATAAAAGAGATTAAAAACTCTCCGAATTTATTATGTTAAGTTGTTATTTTTCCGTTTAAAAAAACATCCATTTTAATGCACTTTTATTTTTTGGTTTCAGAGGATTTTATTACATTTGTAAATTATCAAAAATTGAAAAGAAATGAGCGAAACAGAAAAAGAAATTATTGAAAAAGATTCTTATACAGCGGAAAATATCCAGGTTCTTGAGGGGCTGGAAGCGGTCAGGAAAAGACCGGCAATGTATATCGGCGACCTTAGTTCAAGAGGGCTTCATCATTTGGTTTACGAAGTAGTTGACAATTCCATAGATGAAGCTTTAGCTGGCTATTGTGATAAAATAGATGTTTTTATCAATGAAGACAATTCAGTAACAGTAATTGATAACGGACGCGGCATACCCACTGATTGGCACGAAAAAGAACAAAAATCTGCTCTCGAAGTTGTAATGACTGTACTCCATGCCGGCGGTAAATTTAATAAAGAATCATACAAAGTTTCAGGCGGTTTACATGGTGTCGGCGTTTCCTGTGTTAACGCGTTATCTTCTCATCTTACCGTAAAAGTTCACAGAGAAGGAAAAATATTTATGCAGGAGTATGAGATCGGAAAACCTTTGTATGATGTTAAAGTTGTAGGCGAATCGGACAGAACGGGAACTGAAACTATATTTCTACCCGATGCTTCAATTTTTACTACAACTGTTTTTACATATGAAATTCTTGCTTCCCGCTTGCGCGAACTGGCATTTTTAAATAAAAGAATTTCTCTTTCTATTACCGATTACAGAGAAAAAGATGATAATGGAAATTTTATCAGCGATTCATTTTTTTCAAAAGAAGGACTTAAGGAATTTGTTAACTATCTTGACTCCAACAGGGAAAAACTTATGGAGGAACCCATTTATATGGAAGGCGAAAAAGGCGGGGTTCCTATTGAAGTTGCAATGCAGTACAATGCTTCATTTGCCGAAAATACTCACTCGTATTGTAATAATATCAATACTCATGAAGGAGGAACTCACCTTTCCGGTTTCAGAAGGGCTCTAACGAGAACGTTAAAGTCGTATGCTGAAAAATCAGGTATGCTGGCGAAACTCAAATTCGATATTAATGGTGATGATTTCCGCGAAGGCCTTACTGCGATCATATCTGTTAAAGTACAGGAACCTCAGTTTGAAGGGCAAACCAAAACCAAACTCGGCAACAGTGATATTATGGGCGTTGTTGACCAGCTTGTAAGCGAAATGCTCACATATTATCTTGAAGAACATCCTAAGGAAGCAAGAACTATTGTTAATAAAGTTATTCTTGCAGCTACAGCCCGCCATGCGGCAAGGAAAGCAAGGGAATTGGTTCAAAGGAAAGGCGTTCTTTCAGGTTCAGGATTGCCGGGCAAGTTAGCTGATTGCTCTGAAAATGATCCTACATTGTGCGAAATCTATCTTGTTGAAGGCGATTCAGCCGGTGGAACTGCAAAACAAGGCAGAGACAGGAAATTTCAGGCAATTCTTCCATTAAGAGGGAAAATACTGAATGTGGAAAAAGCAATGCAGCACAAGGTTTTTGACAGCGAGGAAATTAAAAATATGTACACCGCATTAGGTGTTACCATCGGAACTGAAGAAGATACCAAAGCTCTTAATCTCGATAAACTTCGTTATCACAAGATAATCATTATGACTGATGCTGACGTTGACGGAAGCCATATTGCTACGCTTATCCTTACATTTTTCTTTAGATATATGAAAGATCTTATTGAAAACGGATATGTTTATATTGCCACACCACCGCTTTATCTTATAAAGAAATCAAAAGAAGAACGTTATTGCTGGACTGAAGAAGAACGGATAGCCATTGTTCAGGAGCTTGCTAAAGACGGAAAAGAAAGTAATGTTCACATTCAGCGCTATAAAGGTCTTGGTGAAATGAATTCCGAACAGTTATGGACAACAACAATGAACCCCGAGTTTCGTACATTGCGACAAGTTACTATTGATAATGGAGCCGAAGCCGACCGTATCTTTTCAATGCTGATGGGCGATGAAGTTCCTCCCCGTCGTGAATTCATTGAGAGGAATGCGAAATATGCAAGGATTGATGTGTAATACTTGTTATACCTCAAATGGGAAAAGATTATTCATTTTGTTATCAGGTAATCGGTGGTTTTTCTAACTGATTACCAATTACCGGTTACTTTTTTTACCTTTGCCTTATAATTTAAACCTATGCAACGCATCGCTGTATTCCCGGGCTCATTCGACCCAATAACAAAAGGTCACGAATCAGTTATAAAACGCGCTATTCCGCTTTTCGACACAATTATTATAGCAATTGGTGAGAATTCCGAAAAAAAAGAATATTTTCCTTTGGAAAAACGTTTGAAATGGATAAAAAAAACGTTTGAAAAATATCCTGCTGTAAAAGTAATGCCCTACAACGGACTTACCGTTGATTTTTGCAAACAGGTAAATGCAACTTATATTCTACGCGGCTTACGCACCTCTGCCGATTTTGAATTTGAACGCAGCATCGGGCAAATGAATAAAAATATTCATCCTGATATTGAAACAGTATTTCTGTTAACCGCTCCCGAATATACTCACTTAAACTCCTCTATTGTAAGAGAAATACATAAGCACGGTGGAAATGTGGAGCAATTTGTTCCTGATAGCGTTGACCTGAAATAATAATTGAATGGCAGCGTTATTAATTATTTGTCAAGTTTCACAAGGTTGTTTATGATAACTTGTGTTAATTATTTTCAAAGATAAAACTTTATTTTTAAATTCATCAGGTTTTTGTAAAAATATTTCTGGTTTAATTTCAAACCATTTTTCAATAGCATCAAAAGGCG
>CAINEZ010000401.1 GCA_903847905.1 uncultured Bacteroidota bacterium | reverse complement strand
TTATAAATAAAATCCTTAATCCTTCTAAATATTTAATATCAAAATATGGGAAATAACACTATGGAAATAGTATGTAATAAGTATTGGAATAAAGAATATAAAAAAAAAACTTATAGATAAATCAGAATATGAAATTAAAAAATAAATTTATTCATATTTTAATAACTGTATTATTTGCTGCACTTGTATGTTTAGGAATGGCTTATCATGAACTTTGGCGCGATGAACTTGAAATATATGCCAGGTTAGCTTTTACAAATAAAGTACTAATGGAGGGGGATATTTCTTCTATATTTTACTATTCATTTCTAAAATTATTTATGCTGATTAATAATTCGGAAATTATGTATCAGTTTGCCCACCTGATTATAATTGTTTCAGCGCTATATTTATTTATAAAATTTGCAAAAATATCCAATTTGCAAAAACTTTTATTTGCTTTCAGTTATTTAATTGTTTATGAATACGGAGTAATTTCAAGGTATTATGGCTTTATGTTGCTGCTTATTTTCTTAATAGTTTTTTTAATAACAAAAAAAGAAAAGAATTACCTGATAATAGTCATTCTAATATTAATATTGGCTAACCATTCAATTCAGTCAACTATTTTCGCGGCAAGTTTGTCAATATATATACTTTTAGAATTTCTTAACAGTAATTTTAAAAAGGAAATAACAACAGATTATAAATTAATATCAGCTATTATTTTATTTATTGTTGGATGGATAACAATTATATTATATCATTATTTCATCACATTAAATAATGCTTTTTTTATTAGCGAAGGGCAATTTGGTTCCGCTCCATTATTTATAAATATAAAATCGATCTGGAATGCATACCTCCCAATTCCAGACCCAAAAGCTGGCATCGCATTTTGGAATACCAATATTGTTAACTATATAATGATATATCCTAAAGAATATAATATTTCTGATTTTATAACCAATTCAAACATTTTAACTTTTTTAATTTCGTTAGTCATCATATTTATCATTAGCATAAAATTTTCATCTAAACCAATTGTTTTAATAACATTCCTTTTTAACACCATAGTTTACCTGGTATTTTTGGAAATATTGAGAATTTACAATACAAGATATCAGGGATTATTATTTCTGATTTTTATATATAATTATTGGTTATATAAAAATTCCGAAGAAGATACTAATTTGAAATTCCTGAAAAAAATCGATATATTTTTCGAGAAAAAGTTTTTTTTATTATTGAAAAAGGGGTTTAAACCTTTTCTTTACATTATTTTATTTATTCAGGCATTTTCGACAATTTATGCCTTCTCTATGGATATAAAATATAAGTTCACTATTTCTCAAGATGCTGCAAAGTACATATCAGCAAACAACCTTGATAAAACGCATGTTATGATAGGATATATTGATTTTACAACTGAATCTATAGCGATTCATACTAAAACTAAAATATTCTTTCCTCAGGTAAACCATTACAATTATTATCACGAGCCGTTTAATAAAAATAGAAAAGCATTATTATCTTATTATGAAGTCGTGGCTTCATGTATTAAATTTACAGAAGAACAAAATAAACAAGTTTTACTTATATTAAGTTTTCCTCTATTAAATAAAAATAACCAGGCAATTAATGAAATCATGCTCTCGGGAAAAACGAAGTTAAAATTTATAAAAGGGTTTTCGGGAAAAACCATTCAACCAGATGAACAATATTTTCTATACGAATGTAAAATGGTAAAACAATAGTTTATTAATAAACTCTGATATGCAAATCATTTCATGAACATTAAAAATAATAAAAAATGAATTTCTCAAAATTAAAAGAAAATATAATAAAACTTATAGGCGGACATGAACCTAAGATTAAAAATAAATATTTTCATATTTTAATTACTGTTTTATTTGCTGCATTTATAAGTGTGGGAATGATTTATCATGAACTTTGGCGGGATGAACTCGAAGTATATGCCAGGTTAGCATTTACAAATAATGTTTTAATGGAGGGAGATATTTCTTTTATATTCTACTATTCATTTTTAAAATTATTTATGCTGATTAATAATTCGGAAATTATGTATCAGTTTGCCCACCTGATTATAATAGTTACTGCATTATTTATATTTATAAAATTTTCAAAAATTCCCAACTTTCAAAAACTATTATTTGCTTTCAGTTATTTAATTGTTTTTGATTACGGAATAATTTCGAGATATTATGGTTTTATGTTGTTGTTGATTTTCCTTGCAGTCTATTTTATAACAAAAAAAGAAAAGAATTACATAATAATAGTTATTTTACTGTTAATATTAGCAAATCATTCAATCCAGTCAACTATTTTCGCGGCAAGTTTGTCAATATATATACTTTTAGAATTTTTTAACAGTAATTTTAAAAAGAAAATAACAACAGATTATAAATTAATATCAGCTATTATTTTATTTATTGTTGGATGGACAGTAATTATCCTTTCTCATTATTTTATCACGTTAAGTAATAATTTTTATTTTGGAGAAATTGGTTCCGCTCCTTTATTTATGAATATCAAATCCATTTGGAACGCCTACCTGCCAATTCCAGACCCGAATGCAGGTATTGCGTTTTGGAATACCAATATTGTTAATTATATAATGCTTTATCCTAAAGGATATAATATTTCTGATTTTATAACCGGTTCTAATATTTTAACTTTTTTTATTTCATTATTTATCATATTTATCATCAGTATAAAATTTTCATCTAAACCGATTGTTTTAATAACATTCCTGTTTAACACCATAGTTTACCTGGTATTTCTGGAAATATTGAAAGTTTATAATACAAGATATCAGGGTTCTTTATTTGTGATCTTTATATATACTTATTGGTTATACACAGTTCCTGAGGAAAAAAATAATTTGAATATTCTGAAAAACATAGAAATATTTTTCGAGAAAAAGTTTTTTTTATTATTGAAAAAGGGGTTTAAACCTTTTCTCTACATTATTTTATTTGCTCAAGTATTTTCAGCAATTTATGCTTTCTCTATTGACATAAGATATAAGTTCACTGTTTCCCAGGATGTAGCAAAATACATATCAGTAAACAATTTAGATAAGACACATGTCATGGTAGGATTTCTTGATTTTATAATTGAACCTATTGCAGCTCATACTAAAACCAAAATCTTTTTTCCACAGGTAAACCATTTTAATTATTATCACGAACCTTATAATAAAAATAGAAAAACTTTAATATCTTTTAATGAAGTTATGTATTCCTGTATAAAATTTACAGAAGAACAAAATAAACAAGTTCTGCTTATATTAAGCTTTCCTCTTTCAAATAATAATAACCAGCCAATTAATGAATTAATGCTCTCTGATAAAACAAAGTTGAAATTTATAAAAGGATTTTCCGAAAAAACCATCCAACCTGATGAACAATATTTTCTATACGAATGTAAAAAGGTGAAATAATAGTTTATTTATTTTTCTCAAATATATAAACCAACTCCTTTGATTGAGGCACATAACTGTTTAACTGAACTCCTGAAATTAAGGGAGAAATAGCATTTGGAAGAATATCAACAAGACCAACAATTTTGTAATACTTGGTAATATATTCATTGGACCATTTAAAAATTAATTGTTCAGAGTTTGGTCTCGAAAGCCAAGACATACCAACATTAATAAAAAGAAAATATTTTGGCTTGTTTCTTTCTATTTCTTTTATCATTTCTTTTTGCATTGCCAAGGCATAAGAGTGTATTTCAACAAGACTATAAGTATAAATATAACCGGTTGCCGAATACCTGTCTGCGTAAAAACATATTTGTGGCTCAGAACCAAGAACTGCAATTTTATCATCTTGTTTGGTATTCTTTTTAAGGAAATCTGCTATTGCAATTGATTCAACAAAAGGGTTTGATCCATATATTTGTTTGCAAAGTATTTTTGTGTCTTTTTTAAATAAATAATCTTTATTTGCACTTACGCCTTTGCCTGCAATAAAAATAAAAACAAAAAAACTAATTATTATCAGGTTAGGTATTTTAAATTTATTTATAAAAATATTATTAAAGAACTCGAAAAATATAGCAACAAGCAATCCAAAAGCAGGAAGCAGCGATATAAAATAATGATTTCTAAAATAAAAACCGGGAACTACCGTAAGGAAAGATAAAAGAATAAATGAAAAAGTAAGAAACTTATTTTGTTTTGATACTTTGTTTATAAAAATAAATAATATGCCAATTAATGCCATAAACCATAAAGCAATATATCCGGAAATTGAATATCCAGAAGTGATTGAACTAATACCAATTTTAAATGTTTCAGGTACTTGAGACATTGGAACTTGCTCTCCATATGCTGATAAGTATTTTACTGTCCAAAACCAAAACTTATCAAAGTCACCAAAAAAATAGAAACAAACCAACATAAGTAACAATGTTGAAATAAAACCCGCACTATATATAGAAAGATTTCGTATTAACTTTAAAATATGTTTCACATCAAACTCTTTAAAGATAATTATTAAAGCTCCGAAAAAGACAAAAAATATACCTGATTGTTTTGAAATAAAAGCCAGTGAAAATAAAACTCCTGAGAAAAAATATTTTAATATTTTATTTTTTTCGCTGTCATATATCTTAAATGTCAGAAAAATTCCTGACAAAGCAAAGAATACAACAAAATGCGTAGCATGTGCAGCCTGGGCAAGTAAAAAATAAGAAATGCCTAGTATTCCAAAAGATGCTGAAGCAATTACTGCTCCTATACCTGAGACAAATCTTTTAGCAATTAAAAATAAAAGGCACATTGATACGGATGTCATAATAGCAACTCCTAAATGAACTCCTACAATAGATTTCCCAAAGAACATCATAAATAAAGCATACATAAAATATGTGCCCGGAAGTTTCATATTATAAGCGAATGTGTAAGGAACATGTCCGTCTAATATCAGTTTTCCCATGTATGCATACTCTCCTTCATCTCTTTCGAAAGGAAAAGAGAGCAGCCTTATACGAATAAAGAAAACAAATAATACAGCAATAGCAAGTAATATATAGATAAGTTGATTGTTCTCGAAAATATTTATTTTTTTGTCAGCTTGTTTCTTTTTTGACGACTTGGTTATTGGTTTGTGTTTTTTCATGAATTTTTAATTAAATTTTGCAAATTAAAAATAGATGTATTCTTATATAACTAATGTTACGCAAATCTTAAAATTTATTTATTAATGTCACTCAGAGCCAGCCATTGCGTGGACTGGAAGGCCGCAAGCGTAAGCTCGGTTGATTCACTGAAACTCCCTTGATAAGTGGTAATGATCGGAACTCCGGCATCCGTGTACCCCGTCACCACGGGATGCGCGCCTGCGCTGAGACTAAACCGGCGGCCGGATTCTTTATCAGTCCAGCTGTAGCTTGTCTC
>CAINEZ010000400.1 GCA_903847905.1 uncultured Bacteroidota bacterium | reverse complement strand
GTTTGTAAAGTTCATAAAGTTTGTAAAGTTCATAAAGTTTGTAAAGTTCATAAAGTTTGTAAAGTTCATAAAGTTTGTAAAGTTCATAAAGTTTGTAAAGTTCATAAAGTTTGTAAAGTAGTTTTTAAAGTTTTTAAAGTTCATAAAGTTATAAAGTTTATAAAGTTTTGATAAAACCTGAAAGAATTTTTGATATTTCTTCGGCAAGTTTAAAGTATTTGTTAAAACTGTTTTCTGAAATTTTATCCAATTCTTTTGCAAGGTATAGCATTGAACGAACTTCTCCGCATGAACCTTTTGCTATAAAAAGAAACTGCTTAAATTCATTGTTCGTTTTCCTTTCAAAGCCTTCTGCTATATTATTCATTACTGAAACTGAAGCGCGTTGTATTTGGTCTCTAAAACCAAAATCTTTACTATCGGAAAAATCCTTATAAATAAGAATCGTCATATCCTTTGCCTTTTGCCAAGCAATAATATCTTCAAATCTTTCTATTTTCATACTTTTAGTTTTTAAAGTTTGTAAAGTTCATAAAGTTATAAAGTTTGTAAAGTTATAAACTTTAAACTCACGTCATCAATAAGTAATAAATTTTCAATTTTGCTTTTATACTTGTCGGCGCTGGTTACAGGAAAACCACAACTTTCAATTTTCTGACCACAATTTTTTGATGCCAAATCACGTAATTTGAAACCAAATTTTTTTTGAAAATAAACTGCATCATTAAAAAATACTTTATAAAAATTTCCACACTTTATTGCTATCACTTTTTCTGGATTATTTATTTTAACATCCATATATCGTTTTATTATCGGGCTTTCTAAATTAAAAGTTACTCCTTTATTCTGCGCTTGATTCTTGCTTTTGTTTGTATCCGTTTCGATACCAAACATGTCTTCAAAACCTGTCTGGTTTGTGGCGCTATTTTGTGGTGAGTTAGCGTGGGCTTTATTTTCTTGTTCCTGCCACTTTTTCCATCCACCTATTTGTTTACCGATATCAACAATTACTTTTGCGAAGTATTCATACCTTTTAAACGGTGTAAAACTCAAATCCTTTGAAAACCTTATAAAAAGCAGTATTTTATTCAATTCAATGTCCGCTATATCTATTTTTTCTCCTTTTTCTTTTCCTCTTAAATAACTTGCCTCTGTTAAATTTTCTAAAATAACATTACCCATATTTAGTATTTTATTGCCCAATACCATTTTATGCGCCTTTGGAAAATTATTTACCAACTGGTATAATTCAAGGTTAAAATTATAGGTCTGTTCTAATATCGGTAGTGATTTGTGTTCCATTTTGTCTGAACCGTGATTTTTAGGATTAAAGGATGTTGGGATTGAACTTCTTATTTGTCAACCTGTGAAACGCCAAACTCTTTGCGCCAAAATTTATCAGTAACCCTATTTCCATGTTGTAGGCTTCAAGATAATTTAACGCCTGTGCAATATGAACATCTTCTAATATTATGATAGCTTTCAGTTCAACCATTATCAACTCTTCTACAAAAAAATCAACCCGTCTTGTTCCTATTTGTTGGTCGCGGTAAAAAACAGGCATTTCCATTTCTCTTTTAAAACCAAGTTCCTGATATGGCATTTCAATCGCCAATGCCCTTTGATAAATTCACCCTGTGAAATAATTGCTTAACCTGTTTTTAATATATCTTTTACCGTAAGTTGTTTTTAAGTATTTTTCTCTTTTTGTAGCATCTTGTTGATGTAAGCACCCTTCAAAATAAATCAGTTTGACAGGTAATCTTCTTTTGGTTGATACAACTTGCCCCTTATTATGCTCATCAATCCGAATCTTTAAATTTTTAGTATAACCTGTATACCAAAAACCATCGTTACATTCTAATATATAAATATAGTAATACATAGTTACATATATTTCACAGGGTAAACTTCCTGAAAGCCATTTCCAAGAGCAGAATGAACTTTCATTGCTGCTGAAATTATTTTCCTTGTGATATCTTCGTATTTCATATCAAATTTTTTTATTTGAATTACAAAATTACACAATCTCATCATCCAAAAAATCCAGCAAATCTCAGTTCAGACATTTTTTTTGGGTGCGCCTCAATGGCGCACTCAAAAAAAAAGTTTCAAGTTCACCCCGTCCCGCATGTGCGGGATGGGGTTCCCAAGCCTGCCTGCCGGTCAGGCAGGTTTTTCAAGTACTACTGGCGGGCACAGCGGAACCCAAGGCTGCCGTCCCAGCCCGAAGGCGCAGTGCTCGCATTGAATGCAAAAACACCGGCATACGTGCCAATGCCCCAATTGCCACCACGGACGAGCGCAGCCGGAAACCCTACTATATAAGCAGTGCCGCCTTCTGAAGTATTTGCGGTATAAGAGCTTCCGGCTATGTTCCATGCGCCGTCAGCGCCATAACTTGTTCCATGAGCTTTATATCCGCCATCTGCTACTGAATGGTCAGGTCCATATTGCCCCCAATCGGCTACCCATTCCCATAAACTGCCTGCCATGCCTACTACGCCAAGCTGGGATATATCTATATCGTTTACCGTTGCCCAAGTTTCTCCGTTGGCTACATTAACTGGCGCAGTAGTAGCATCGGTACGAACAGTACCGGCTGACACTCCCTGCCATTCGGCATTTGTTATTAATCGCTTACCTGAATTTATAGCAGCTTTTTGCGCTACAAACCAACTCATACCGCTACTACCCCTGTCTTTTTGTGAAAATGCCATCCAGGTGGGTGGAATACCTTGTCCATTGCCCCTGATATCCGTATTAGCTGGATCCGCTGCGGTATTAACATCATTATCCTTCCAGCTTGCGTCACTTACATCTATTATTCGGGATTCGTATTTATCCGTCCAGAAACTTCCGGTTTTTACCATAATATCATTTTGAGAATACTTAGCTGCCATTGTAGTAGGGTCGTAAAGGTTGTTAATGTGAGCGCCATTGGGCAGTTTCTCTAATTTACCATCAAAATAATTAATAGTTGTGCCGTTTACTGTCCATGCGTTGGGATTACCCGGATCAACTAAGCCTCTGCCCGATGCTTGTTTATTGTACTTCCAGCAAGCCGCAGTGGCATCGTATCCTACCCATAAAGCGCCATATAAAAGATAAGGAGAGGAACCGTCAAAGGTTGGGTATTGAGCTGTAGGCACGGGCTGGCTGCAAGGATCGGGAGCGGTAACAAAACGGATCCACTTAGTTGCAGCTACATCCCAATAGTAAAAGCCAACCCCACTACCGCCAGTTGGCGCAGTTAAGCTATACACTAACAAACTGGTAACAGGAGTGCCGGTAAGCGGAGAATAAGAGGTAATATTAGTTAAGTTCACTCTGGGAATTAAAAGTCCTTTGGTGTCGGGTGTACCTTCGCCAACTTCCAAAAGGGCAGCGTCTTTGGGCGTAGCGCCTGTGGTGTTGATACCAACGTTTTGGGCGAAACAAGCCCCAAGTTCCAAGCCGAAAATTCCCTGCCTACCGGACAGGCAGGCAAGCCCCAAGTTAAAAGCAAGGACTGTCGCGATAATAAAAAGTAATTTTTTCATAGTTTTAATTGTTGAATTGTTGTCATTCAATCTTAATTCTGAAATCTAAAATCATTTTTGTTTAATTTTTCAATTGCTTAATTGTTATTGATTTTTTCTTTTTGCCAACGGCTACTGCTGACTGATTTTTGTTTTCATAATTTTAAAATTTAAATATTTTTTTTGTATTTTTGTAAAAAATTATAATCTATGCAACAGATCGTATTTATAAATGATGAAATACCAAGTGGCCGGCTGCTGATAAATTTGCTTAAAGAGTTTAAATCGCGTAAAAAGCAGGATAAGGTTGTTACTTTTCTAACAGCAGAAGAACTGGAAGAAAAGGAAGATGAAGCTCTCGGAAAAATGATTGACGAGGGGCGTACAGGCAAATATATTGATACTGAAAAGTTTTTAAAAAAACTCAAGGGTAAATGATTGTAAAAATTGACCATTCGTTTGAAAAGGATGTGAATGCTCTTCGAAACGCTAAGACACATAAGCAAATTTTTTATATGATAGATGATGTAAAAAAAGCAATAAGTATTGAAGCGATAAATGGCATTAAAAAACTCAAAGGATATAAAAATCATTATAGGATACGGATAGGTGATTATAGAGCTGGTTTGATTATTGACGGCGATACAGTAGAGTTTGCCCGTTTTCTTCACAGAAAAGATATCTACAAACGATTCCCTTAATATTTTCTTTCTGCTTTTCATTTTGTATTCTATACTCTTTATTCTTAATTCAAATGTCAACTGTTTACCTTTTACTGCCTACCAATTACTGATTACCACTCACCGTTTTACTCATTCGCCCCTTCACTTTTTCATTGTTTACTGCTTACTTTTAACTGTTCGTTTTTCACTTTCCTATTTATTTAACTAAAATTTGTTTACTATCTTTATAAAGCCCATTTGATGTTTCTATTTTTAAATAATAAGGGGCAGGCTTTAAGGTTGAAACATCAAGATTTCTATAGTTTAGTCCCTCAGCAATATTTTCTTTTTTGTTAATAATAACCCTGCCAAATGCATCGGTAACGTATATAAATATTTC
>CAINEZ010000399.1 GCA_903847905.1 uncultured Bacteroidota bacterium | reverse complement strand
TTTAGACATTTTTTGGCAAGAATGAGAAGAAAGTCAAAATGTTATTCAAAAAAAATAGAGATGTTAAGATTATCCGTGTTATTACTAATGCACTACAGAAACAATTCGTTATATATACTTAGTTAGCAATACCAAAAATAAAAATGAAAAAATTATTATTATTAATTGCATTTGGATTGTTAACAGGCTATAGCAATGCCACCATTTGGCATGTCGGCTCCACTCAAACATATACTCTTCCAAGCCAGGTGAAAAATTTAGTGCAGGATGGAGATACAATATATATTGATGGCGGTGTTTATCCTAATGACGCCACAAAATGGGTTAAAAAAAATTTAAAATTCATCGGGCTTGGAACAGGCAGTAACAGGGCTATTTTGCAATATACCGGCGACATTCCTAATGGCAAAGGAATATTTGTTTTTGAAACACCCGGTACATGCGATAACCCATATCTTGAAAACATTGTATTTGACGGAGCACAGGTTTCTGATGGCAACGGGGGAAACGGAGCAGGCATACGTTTCCAGGCAAATAATATAACTGTGAATAACTGCAAGTTCACGAATTGCCAGAATGGGATCCTTGAGGGAAACGGAAGCGTAACTACCAGTAATGTAATTATTCTGAATTCTGAATTTCAGAACAATGGTTACCAGTTGCAGAACGACCCAACTTACTCTGGTTACGAACACAACATATACATAAGCGCCAGCGCCGATACCCTTATAGTGAAGAACTGTTATTTCCACCACCCGCGCGGGCAGGCAAACTCACTAAAAACTAGGGCGCAACGCAGTTATATTTTATACAATCTTATTGACGAAGAAGCTACCGGCTACGGAAGCTGGGAGCTGAACATTGCACAAGGCGGATTAAATATAATTATTGGTAACATTATTATACAGGGTTCTGCGGGCGCAAATCACGGCATTATCGGGTATGATGCCGTAACAAATTCGTTGGAAGATTTTTATTTTGTGAACAACACTGTCATCAATCAGTATGCAGGAAACATAAAATATTTTAACATCGCTCCTGCATCCGGAATAAACACTTTTAAGATCTACAATAACATTTTTGCATCCGTTACAGGCGCAAACATTACAATGTTTTTAAGCAATACGCCGAATGTGTTAGACACTTCTAAAAACATTAACTCTAATAATTATTTAACATTTGGTTTTACGAATCCATCTGCTGACGATTACTCTTTAACTGCATCTGCTATAGCTGCTATTAACAAAGGGACGAATGCAGGAATCACTAACACTTCTTTTTCTTTAACACCTGTTAATATGTATCAATCATTTGCTTCTTCATTATTGCCACGTAATATTATCGGCGGAGTGATTGATATAGGAGCTTATGAATATTCTGGTTCCACCAATGTTATAGAAAATCAATCAACGGCAATAATTTCCATTTACCCAAATCCTTCAAACGGGAAATTTCATTTGGCAATTAGTAATTTAATGTTAGGAAAAAATTGCAATTTGGAAATTTATAATGTGAAGGGAGAAAAAGTTTATACGTTAAATAATTTAAGGTCACAAGGCTGTCATACAAGTATGCCGATGTCAAACGAAATTAACCTTTCCAATTTTTCAAAAGGAATTTATTTTGTTCATCTGATATCAGATGAATGTGAAGAAATATATAATAATAAAATAATTGTTCAATAACAATAATTGAACATGCGGGATATTAATAGAAAACCACTAACTAAGGCATATCCCCGTCATATCAGGTTCAAAGGTAAAAGAAGTTGTTTTTTCTTCGCCATCAAATGAAATTCTGATAGTATATTCTTCGCCTGCTTTGAATATTTTACGGATATAAGATCTTCCATAGCGGTCTGTACTTTTTTTGAAGATCAGCCTGTCGTTCACATCGCTTATTAAAACCTTCGCCCCGATAACAGGAAGAGAAACCGTGTTGTCGTAAACCACCACCAGCAAATTGCTTTCAACTCCAAACATCACTGCATTGAACTGTCTTGGCTTATGGTTATCTTTAATGTACTTAAGAGGAATTACATCAAGAAGTACATTTGTTCCCGAATAACTATTCAGCTCGTCTGGCGCGCCTTCAAGTTCTAATTTGCGGAACCAAGATTGGGTTTCATCTGTTTCCACAAAACGGATAAAAGATGAAACATCGCCATGAGAGTAAGCTCTGTCGTAATCCATCAATGCAATAACATCTTTGGCTTCGTTATCGAGCATATAATTGATAAGGATTTGCGAAGTTTCATATTCCTTAAAAACATTAAGACTGACGTGATAATCGTTTGCATCAAAATAAGGAATATTGATAATACTTTCTTTTCCGGTAAATGGAAAAAATTGCTTAGTAATAAGGTTGTATTTGTCGCCGTGCGTCAAAAGGGTTACATTTATGTCTCTTATATGCAACTGTTTCCCGGGTTTGTTTAAAAACCTTGCTTTATTCAGATCAACAAGAAGCACACTGCCATAACCAATCACTTCTGTTGTCAAATCAGGGTTTAATATTACCGCAGTTTTTTCACTAATGCCGATGCCGAATTTATTATTTGTAAGAACAGCTGCATCAGATAATCGGCCTAATCTTCCCCTGGTTTCAAAATGTGTGTCGAATATAATATTATCAATCAATCCAAGCCCGCTAAGGATTAATAATTTAACGCCATCATCAGTTTCCTCGTTAGAAACTACGCGGCTCAGAAGAGCCTCTTCGCTTCTTCCTCCTGCAATGGAGTTTTTACACAAAACGTTTGTTCCTGCGCCGGCGCCTGCAATTATGCCTCCGTTTTGATATACGCCTTCAATAGCAAGCAATAAAGGAGATTCAATATTATTCTTTTTTAATGCATCAATGTATAATCTCTGATCGCCATCTGCGAAAAATATTATATTATAATCAATGATTTTTTCCGCAAGTTCTTTATGGTAAACACTGTCCTTCCATACGCCTTCATTTGTTATCGGAGTTTCAATATCACCAGTAATGGTAAGCGGCACCAGCCATAAATTTTCTTTTTTCAAACCCAGTTCATTTACGAAATAATCTTCGTAATCATTAATAGCATTTCTATGATGTAAACCGCCAGAAGAAATAATTGCTATGCGAGAATTTTCTTTTCCTCCGGCAAGTTCAAACATACGTTTATATATGAGGGCGCTGTTTGCCCCCCCAATAAGAAATAAATATCCTTTTGACATTTTTTTATTTTTTTAAATATTATTATTTCCCTTTGAATTTGAAATTTGAGTCTTAAAAATGTTATTGTTATTTCTTTTCGATTCCTATTTTTCAAGTATAGCTTTAACTCCGGGTAATTCGCGTCCTTCAATATATTCAAGCATGGCTCCGCCACCTGTTGAAACATAACTTATCTGGTCGGCAAGATTGTATGTGTTAATTGCAGCCACAGAATCTCCGCCTCCGACAAGCGAAAATGATCCGCTGATAGTTGCTCCTGCAACAGCAATAGCAATAGCTTTGGTTCCCTGCTGAAAATTTGGCAACTCAAATACGCCCATAGGTCCATTCCACAATATCGTATTTGAATTGTTGATTATTTCAGCATATCTCCTGCATGTTCTCTTGCCTATGTCAAGCCCCATCCATTTTTCATCAATTTCGTCAGCAGGACAGGTTGTGAAATTAGCTTCGTTAGAAAAATTATCAGCAACAACAACATCTGTAGGCAAATAAAGATTAACGCCTTTAAGCATCATTTCCTGAACCATTTCTTTTGCCGAATCAACCCAATCTTCTTCAAACAAAGAATTACCAATCTTTCCGCCAAGAGCTTTAATAAAAGTAAATGCCATACCTCCGCCTATTATCATATTGTCAACTTTATTTACCAGGTTTTTTATAATGCCGATTTTGTTAGATACTTTGGCTCCGCCAATAATTGCAGTAAAAGGCAACTTTGCTTCGAATAAAATTTTATCAAGATTTTTAAGTTCATTTGCGAGTAGCAAGCCAAAATATTTGTCTTTTGGAAAATATTTTGGAAGAACGCTAACCGACATGTGCGCACGGTGTGCTGTTGCAAAGGCGTCATTAACATAAGCATTTCCGATAGAAGCAACTTGTTTTGCAAATTCTCCGTCTTCACCTGCTTCTTCCTGGGGATAGAAACGAATATTTTCAAGAAGTACGACTTCGCCGGGTTGAAGTTTTGAACACACATCTATTGTTTTTTGACCAAAAAGATCACGGGTAAAAATTATATTTTTTCCTAAAAGCTTAGTAAGAACAGGTACCAGGGGCGTTAAAGAATAATCATTTTCAAATCCGCCCTTTGGTCTGCCAAGATGAGAAATTAAAATAACAGAAGCTCCGTC
>CAINEZ010000398.1 GCA_903847905.1 uncultured Bacteroidota bacterium | reverse complement strand
TTTAGACATTTTTTGGCAAGAATGAGAAGAAAGTCAAAATGTTATTCAAAAAAAATAGAGATGTTAAGATTATCCGTGTTATTACTAATGCACTACAGAAACAATTCGTTATATATACTTAGTTAGCAATACCAAAAATAATTCTATATTACCTTCAAATTATATTTTTGATTTAAAAAAAATGTCGTCGCCATTCGACCTGTATCATGACCCCATATACATAAGGGAAGTGTTTTATAATACTTATTTCCCTACCGATAATAAAATGCTGTTTATCTATAATAAGCACTTTTATTATTTTAAAGATCCCTTACAACCTTATGGTGGCGGTTTTGGAGGCGCATTGGTTTTTGGAGCGCTCAATTATTTAATGTTATTATTTGACAAATAAAAATAATGTTTGATGATTTATTATTAGAACAACTTAAGAAATAAATTGTTAATTGCAATAACACATTAACCGTTGCACAACTTCTTATTTAAAGAGAAATAAAATATTGGGAATATGTTTTGAACAAGCAATAATTCGCGACTATGGAAACAATAAAATTTAAAGCATCATACGACACTTTAACGAAAATTATTTCTTTTGGATTATTGATCATATTTATAATTATTGGACAATATCCGGCTCGAAATATAATATCAGGCATATATAATTATTCTGATTTTATTCCCTTGGGAATTTTAAGTTTTATTGTTATTGTAACTTATATTTTTAGTCCTCAAAAATGTATTTTAACGAATGAATCGCTAATTATTAAAATGCTTTTATTCTCGAAAAAAATAAAATTATCTGACATTTCAGAAATTAAAATTCTTGACAACAACGAAATTAAAGGAAGTATAAGGACATTTGCTTCCGGAGGGCTGTTTGGATACTACGGATATTTTTATAACTCGGCCATAGGAAAATATATTATGTATGCTACCCAAAGAAAAAATTTAATATTGATTAAAACTAAAGAAGCAAAAAAAATAATTGTAACACCTGACGATACTACATTAATTGATAGAATAAAAGATAAATTATAATATCATCAGTACTCATATTTCTTTCCCCAAAGAGATCGTAACCATTGCCTTATTTCTTCTTCACGTTTATTTTTCCCCGGTTCGTAAAATTTTTTTCCTTTAATTTTTTCTGGAAGAAATTCCATTTCTACAAAATTATTTTCGTAGCTGTGTGCGTATTTATAACCCTTGTGATACCCGATATCTTTCATCAGTTTTGTGGGAGCGTTGCGTATATGAAGCGGCACAGGCTGATCGCCCGAATTTTCCGTTTCAGCAATAGCATTTTCTATCGCCATGTATGAGGCATTACTTTTAACGGAAGTAGCAAGATAAACCGCCGTCTGGCTTAAAATAATTCTGCATTCAGGATAACCTATAACATCAACAGCCTGAAAACAGGCATTTGCAAGCAGTAATGCATTTGGGTTTGCATTTCCTATATCTTCCGAGGCGAGTATCAGCATACGGCGCGCAATAAATTTAGGATCTTCGCCGCCAGCGATCATACGCGCAAGATAATATACTGCGGCATTCGGGTCGCTGCCCCGCATAGATTTTATGAATGCGGAAATAATATCATAATGCTGCTCTCCGCCTTTATCGTATAACGCAATATTCTGTTGAATTACTTTTAATACTTTATCATCAGTAATCACGATACTACCCGATTTTTCAGAATTGACAACTAATTCAAACGCGTTAAGCATTTTTCTTGCGTCTCCGCCCGATATGCGAAGTAAAGCTTCAAACTCGGTAATCTCAATTTTTTTATGAAGTTCATTTTCAATAAATGCTTTCGCTTTCTCAAGCAATTCGAGCAATTCGTTTTTTTCAAGGTCTTTCATTATATAAACCTGGCACCTTGACAGGAGAGGGGAGATAACTTCAAACGAAGGATTTTCGGTAGTAGCGCCTATCAGGGTAACAATTCCTTTTTCTACCGCGCCAAGTAATGAATCCTGTTGCGATTTGCTGAACCGGTGAATTTCATCAATAAAAAGTATAGAATGTTGTTCTTCTTTTTTTGCTTTTTCAAATACTTCACGAACATCCTTCACTCCCGAGTTCACAGCGCTAAGTGTGAAAAATGGCTTGTTCAATTGTTTTGAAATAATATATGCAAGCGTTGTTTTACCTACTCCGGGCGGACCCCAGAAGATCATGGAAGGTATATTACCTGATTCTATAGCTTTTTTTAAAATGGCATTTTCGCCAACCAAATGTTTTTGCCCTATATAATCTTTAAGAGACGACGGCCTTAATTTTTCTGCAAGTGGAATATAGTTCATGTGTTTTTATAAATATTTATAGCTAAGATATGAAATATATTAAAGTGTTTTTTATCAATACTTCGGTAATTTTTTAGATTGCTTCATCCTCCTTCGTCGGATTCGCAATGACGGCAGCACTTTACGTCATTGCGAGCATAGCGAAGCAATCTCTTGATAATTGGGCTATTCAGAAAAATTACCGAACTGTTGTTTTTATAAAAATTGCTCAAACTACTGTACATTTAAAAAAAGATTTCTCATACCGCACATGCTTCATTTGGAATCTTAATAATAAAAAATGTACAGTAATTTATGAATTAGTATTAAAAAAAAGAGCCCTGAAATTTCAAGGCTCTTACTATTTTCAAAATAAGATTTAGAATTTTACTTTTGGAGCTTTCTGAGCTTCTGCATCAGCTTTGAAATATGCGCTTTCTTTAAAACTGCAAATTGATGCAACAATATTATTGGGAAATCTTTTTATATATGCATTATAATCTTTTGAAACTGTATTAAAATTCTCTCTTGTAGTATTTATATCGTCTTCAGTTGATTCAAGCTGGCTCTGGAGTTTGAGAAATCCTGTATTAGCTTTTAAATTTGGGTATTGTTCCACAACTACCATAAGTTTACTGAGCGAAGATTTTAAACCATCCTGCGCTTCCTGAAATTTTTGAATAGAAGTTTCATTAAGGTTATCTGCATTAATGTTGATGGAAGTAGCTTTTGACCTGGCTTCAATAACTTCGGTAAGAGTTTTGTTTTCATGGGTGGCGTAGCCTTTAACAGTCTCAACAAGATTACCGATCAAATCATACCGGCGCTGATACTTGCTTTCAACCTGAGCCCATTGCGCTTTAACAGACTCATTTTTATTTACCATCGTATTATATTTGCTGCAACCCGGAACAAATAAAATCAACAGCAGCGCAAAGACTATAACAAGTATCATAGTTGTGCCCAGGCATCCTGTCTTTGCTTTTATAGGTGGTTTGGGAATTGCCGTAGGAGTATTTGTTACATTAGTTGTGTTTGGTTCCATATCTGAATTTTTTAAGTTTGAATATGCTAAAATAATAAAAATACTTATTTATACTGCAAAAGGGATAAATTTCGCATTTTATAAATACTATAAAGGGGTTAAGGTATAAAGTATAAAGGTATAAGTAAGATTTTATTATACCCTATACACTTATACCTATTACCTGAAACCCAAATTTAATAATTTACCCTGTGCAAAATATAACTAACATACATTTTTTACATCTTGAAAATAATTTAATTAAAAATCAACTTTTTATTACTTTTTGTATATTTGCTTCCGAACAGTAATTAATTTACGATAAAAAACAATATCAAAACAAAAATTTCAATTATATTTCAATACAAAAAATTATCTGTCATTTTTTAAATCTAAATACTTTTATAAAATTTTTAAGATTACAATAAGAGCTTGTTTGGATATTGGTTTTATTAATAGGAGTGGCTTACCATAAAGAATTTTAATTTGTCAAATATGTAAACATACTCAAATGTCAAAAACTCTATTCGGAAAGAAAATAAAAAATTATATCCTTTTGATTATTGGGGTTCTTCTTATCACTCTTATAATGATCAAAATCATTTCCAATTCAAAAAAGGCGCAAACTGAAAGCGCAAAGCCGGTTGCACAAGCTGTGCCGGCTGAATGCTTCATTGCCAAAGATACGCTCATCAATTTCACGTTTAAAGCTGTGGGAAATATCAGGGCTAACGAGAGCGTAGAAATAGTGAGCGAATTACCGCTTCGTTTGGTTTCCATACATTTCAAAGAAGGAAGCCACGTGAACAAAGGGGATATCCTTTTTCAACTTGATGATGCTGAACTGCAGGCTGATTTAAAAAAGGCTAAGGCGAAATTAGATCTGGCTGTTGAAACCGAAAAGCGTAACGAAAACGTACTGACTTCAGGCGGTATAAGTGAACAGATTTTTGATGAGTCGGCAAGTAACCGGAAAGTGCTTGAAGCTGAAGTTGAATCACTGAATGTGCTGATAGGCAAAACAAAAATCCTGGCTCCGTTCTCAGGTGTTATTGGTATAAGAGATGTTAGTGAAGGCGCTTACCTTACATCAGGGAAAGTACTGACAACATTAGAGGACATAAGCAAACTGAAAATTGATTTTACAATTTCCCAGACGTATGCCAATATGATCAGTAAGGGCGATCGGTTTAATTTCAGTGTGGAAGGGAATCCCGCAACATATACTGCCGTAATTGAAGCGATAAATCCTTCAATCGATCAGAATTCCGGAAACCTGAGGGTTCTTGCCATTGTTGAAAATTCAGACCCGGCGCTAAAGGCCGGTGTAGCTGTAAGTATTACCCTGGTTTCAAGATCAACCATATCTTCTGTATATGTTCCTACGCAGGCACTGATCCCGACTCCCGGTGGGTATCACCTGTTTGTTGTCGAAAATGGTAAAGCAGGATACAGGCTTGTTACCACCGGTATACGATCGGAAACAATGGTTGAGATAAGTAAAGGTGTAAAGCAGGGAGATACAGTTTTAATGTCAGGATTTATGAAAGTAAGACCTGATTCGAAAGTGAAAATTATTAAACTCCGGTAACATGAGCCTTTCCTCAACCTGTATCGAGCGTCCTGCATTGCCTGTGGTTTTTTCGTTATTGCTGATAATAGCCGGTGTTGTAGGGTTTTCATTTTTACCCGACAGGGAGTATCCTGAAATGCAACCGCCTGTTGTAAATGTGTCGACATTATATACAGGAGCAAATGCTGAAATAATTCAGGCGCAGATTACTGAACCCCTGCAACAGGAAATAAGCGGGATAGAAGGGATCAGGATAATTTCTTCTTCTTCAACGGAACAATCAAGTACTATTACCGTGGAATTCAACCTCGGGGAAGACCTTGAACGTGCAACTAACGATGTCCGCGACAGGGTATCAAGGGCGATCCGTTACCTGCCTAAGGATGTTGATCCGCCTGTAGTTGAGAAATTAGATGCAAACGCCAACCCGATAGTATTTGTGATCGTTAAAAGCGAGAATCACTCAATTCTTGAAATAAGTGATGTGGTCGACAGGTATCTGCGGAATAAGTATCAGACTATTTCCGGGATCGCAGGAGTTAAGATCTTTGGTGAGAAAAAATATGCCATGAGGCTTTGGCTGGATCCCGACAAACTTCGCGCAAGGGGATTGACCCCGATAGATGCAGAAAAAGCCGTAAAACAGGGAAACCAGGAATTACCTTCCGGCAGGATAGAAGGCGATAAAACGGAACTTAATATAAGGACCCTTGGTTTACTTACATCTGCTTCTTCGTTCAATGATCTGATCATTAAAAGTAAAGACGGGAAAATTGTGCGGCTAAGTGATATCGGGCATGCAGAGCTGGGAGCTGAAAATGAAAGGACTATTTTTAAGGAAAACCTGGAACCTGCTATCGCAATTGGAGTAGTTCCCCAACCGGGCGCAAATACTATTGAAATAGCCAACGAGTTTTATAAAAGAACAGAACAAATAAAAAAAGAGATTCCGCCGGGTTTTGATGTTGAGATGGGCTTCGATTTTACTGTTTTTGAAAGAAATGCCATCACGGAGGTGAAAGAAACATTGCTTTTGGCTTTTATACTGGTAGTATTAATTATTTTTATTTTCCTGCGCGACTGGCGATCTACCGTTATTCCCGTTATTGCAATACCCATTTCCATTATTTCCACCTTTTTTATCATGTGGGTATGCGGTCTGTCCATCAATGTTCTTACTTTATTAGGATTGGTATTGGCGATTGGTCTTGTATGCGACGATGCCATTGTGGTGCTGGAGATCATTTATTCCAAGGTCGATTCCGGCTACAGGCCTAAAAGAGCGGCATTGGAAGGTACAAAGGAGATATATTCTGCTATTATTTCAACAACAATAACCCTTGCCGTGGTATTTCTCCCGATATTGTTTCTGCAAGGTCTTACCGGCAGGCTTTTCAGTGAATTTGTAATAGTGGTGGCTGGAGCCGTGATTATTTCTGCTTTTGTAGCTCTTAGCTTGTCGCCCATGATGGGATCAAAGATATTGGTAAACCAGCATAATCTTGGTTTTAACTGGCTGTATAGAAATACAGAGCCGTTTTTCATCAACCTTAATCGAAGCTACAGGTACTCTCTTGCAGCTTTTATGAAGAGAAGATGGATTGTATGGCCAATACTTTTAGCTCTCGGGTTCTCCGTAGTTATGTTATGGAATAATTTACACAAGGAACTTGCTCCGCTTGAAGATCGTTCCAATATACGTATCAACACACTGGGCCCGGAAGGATCCACTTACGAGTTTATGGAGAAATATATGGATCAGCTAAGTTCATATGTTAATGATTCTATTCCTGAAGCTACACGCAATTTATCATTGATTTCGCCGGGTCTTACTTCTGTTGACCCTGCCAATAAAGGTATGCACCTTATTTACCTTGAAGAACCAGCCAATCGTAAGAGAACCCAGAGCCAGATATTTCAAAAGCTTAGCAAGGACATACAGGGTATTACCGGGATCGGCATTTATCCTTTCGAACCCCCTACCATTGGCAGTCGTTTTGCTGGTCAGCCTTTACAGTTTGTGATTCAGTCATCAAATTTTGATACACTAACTAAGATACTCCCCATTTTTCTTGCTGAAGCAGCGAAAAGTAAAATATTGCTTTTCCTGAACACCAACCTTAAAATTAACAAACCTGAACTTAGAATTTTTGTTGACAGGGATAAAGCTGCAAAATATGAAGTAACAGTTGAGGACATTGGATTGACACTTCAGGCTGGTTTGAGCGGACAGCGTTATGGATATTTTATAATGAACGGGAAGCAATATCAAATTATCGGGCAGGTTTCCCGTAACTTCAGCGATAAGCCCGTTATGCTTGGCGACCTGTATGTGAAAAATGCAAAAGGTCAAATGATAGCTCTTGATAACGTAGTAAGATGGGAAGAAAAAGTCAGTCCTTCTACAATATATTCTTATGACCGTTATTTTGCAGCCACTATCACCGGGGGCGTTGCACCCGGATATACGTTAGGCGATGGTATTGCTGAACTGCAAAAGACGGCGGATAAAGTTCTTACCCCTGCGTTCAAAACGTCATTGGCAGGGCAAAGCAGGGACTATGCCGAGAGTTCGTCCAGCCTGTTGGTGGTATTCATACTTGCAATTGTGATCATTTATCTTGTGCTTTCAGCCCAGTTTGATAATTTTCTTGATCCCCTGGTAATTTTGGTTACTGTTCCGTTAGCCCTGTTTGGTGCATTGTTAACACTTTGGTATTTTGACCAGACGTTGAATATTTTCAGCGAGATAGGAATGATCATGCTGGTTGGATTAGTTACAAAAAATGGAATTTTAATTGTTGAATTTGCCCACCAGCGTAAAAAACTGGGCGATGGAAAGATTGCAGCTGTTGAAATAGCTGCCATTTCACGACTCAGACCAATACTAATGACTGCTTTTGCCACCATTTTTGGTATTCTTCCGGTTGCCCTTTCGCTGGGAGCTTCGTCGGGAAGCAGAAGGTCGCTTGGAATTGCTGTGATTGGAGGAATGCTGTTTGCTACATTTTTTTCATTATATCTTGTGCCGATTCTTTATTCTTACATATCTAAAAATTATCGGACTAAAGAAGAAGAACCCGAAGATGAAATATATGAACCAATTTTTAGGTAACATACCCGCATGGGTATTTAGGTTATTGTTTATAATTATAGTGAACTTCGCACCGGTGGCGCTTAACGGGCAGCAACTGTTACGCCTGAACGATGCAGTACAACAAGGTTTAGTAAACAATTACCAAGTACAGGTAGCAAAGAACGAAGCCGATATGTTGTCGCGTAATATCAGTTACGGTAACGCAGGATTCCTGCCTTCGGTAACAACATACGGATCGCTTGATAAAGCACATCTGGATGCTCATGTCGACGTGGTGGGCGGTTCACAACTGGATAATAAAAATGCTGATGCAACAGTTACTTCGGCCGGGATTAAAGCCGAATGGGTACTTTTCGATGGCGCCGGGATGTTTGCCAAATATGATAAACTAAAGAGTTTGTGGAAGATCAGTGACCTGGAAACAAGGATTACTATGGAGAATGTGGTGCAGGAAATTATTTTTGCTTACTGTAATATCATCAGGCAGCAGGAACTGCTTAAAGCGTGTGATCAGCGGCTGAAATCAAGTAACTTCAGGTATTTCATTGCCCGTGAAAAACTGGATTCGAAAATGGGATCAGAGCAGGAATTGCTTCAGTCGGATGTTGCAAGGCTGGCTGATTCTGTAGCATTGCTTAAACAAACAGCCGAACTCAAAAAATCAAAGATATTATTAAACAGGTTACTCGTAATAGATGTTCAGCGTGATTTTATTACCGAAGATTCCATTACTCTTGTTCAGATGCCCAACCTCGATAAATTAACAACAAACAGTATTGAGTTTAATAATTTATTAAAAATTAATACTGAACAGTTGATGTATAGCAAACTGGAAGAAAAATCGCTGAAATCAGAACAATATCCCATGGTATTCTTAACCGGATCGTATGATTATTTTGAAAATAATACAGAAGCAGCCTTCATAAAATATAACCGGTATTTTGGTCCGCAGGTAGCTTTAACTGTTGGAATGAAATTGTTTGATGGGAGGAAACTCAACACATCGCTGCAGAATGCAAAAATAAATATTCAAAATAAAGAACTGCTGTTAAAAGATACACAACAGCAAATGAGTGCGCAGATAGCCGAAATGTACCTGGATTACCTAAGCCTGTTGCAAACGATTTCGCTGGGTAAGGAAGCGTTAACTCTGGCAGAGAAAAACCTTGACATCACGATGAAATCCTTTCAGTTGGGGCAGATATCTTCATTAGAATTGAGAGTGGCGCAGGACGATCTGTTTCTGGCATCTTCCAACCTGGTAAATGCATATTATAATGCAAAGGTAAAAGAAACCGAATTGCTGGTTTTAAGTTGTATGCTGATAAAATAATAGATTTTTCATTTCGAATGCTCACCTGGCATATAGGATAGCGCAGAATTTATTAAAAACGATATAGTGGTTGAAAAGAATTATACCAATTGTATTTATTTTTTAGTCTAATAAAAAAATAAATTACAATTGTAAATGCCGATGCTATCCCGTCCTACGGTACGGGACAGGCTATGAAAATAGTTCAATAAGACGAAGTCGCAATTGGACTATATTGAATGTGCTATCGGTATTATTTAAGAAATAATTCTTTAATATTTGCTGTGTCCCTTGCAAGATGCAGCCTTGTGTCGGTAATAAAAGTGTTAAATACAGTTCTGTCCGTATCATGCATGTTAAAAGTTGTTGAGTCGTGTTCGAAAAGCGATACTGGCAAGACGTAGAACTTCAAAGGGTTTGGTTGTTTATATAACCAGAAGGGAATGTAGTAAACATTATCAATTTTTATTTTTCCGGTATATATATTTCTTGCAATATCAAAACGCACAAAAATTCCTCCGTTTGCGTATCTACGGCGTTGATGAGCCACAAAATTTCCAAGCGACCAAATTACCAGTCCGGTTTTGGGCTTGCCAAGATAATTGAATTTGTAAAATTCTATCGGCTGTATTACATGGGGATGAGAGCCAATAATAACATCAGCGCCGTTACGGAAAAGGAAATCGGCGATCACTTTCTGGTCATGTCCAGCTTCTCTTTGATACTCGCTTCCCCAATGCATCAGAACAAGCACAACATCCGGCATAGAATCCAGGGCGCTTCTCATATCTTTTTTCATCTGAATTGTATCGATTATATTCACAATAGCAGGCGCGGGAGTATTGATACCATTTGTGCTATAAGTGTAATTTAAAATAGAAATTTTAAATCCTTTTTCGCGAATTATATACGGGTACGTTTTTTCCCTTTCTGCTGTGTCTCTGAAAACGCCGGTATGCCTGATATTATTCCTGTCAAAAACATTAAGTGTGCCGTTTATACCTTTTGACCCATTGTCGTTAGAATGATTATTTGCATTTACAAAAAAATTAAAACCTGCCGATTTAAGGAACCATGCGATAGTGTCAGGACTGGAAAACCTGGGGAACCCTTTATATGGAAATCCTCCATTTGAAGTTTCAAAATTAATAAATGATAAATCGGTATTTTTAAAAATGGAATGAATGTATTTATAGACCTCAGAATAGTTATAACAATTGCATGATGTGTCCCATGCGCTTACAGCTTGCTGCATGTGCGCCATTGCATCTCCTGCAGCAATTACAGTATAGCGCTCAAAAGAATCATTTACCACCAAAGGCCAGTTATCGTATTTAGAATGATCCGGATTAGAAGGAACTCCTGAAAATATAATTAGAATAAGGAAAGTAATAAATAAAATTCCCCCTAAAATGAAGCCGGTAATTCTCATTGATGTAGGGGATAATATTAATTTCAGTTTCCTCATATTTTCTTAATTCTGATGTCAGGCAAATTTAAAAATTAATTAATTTGTGTCACACAGAGCCCTGACACTTGGACAAGGTTTTGATAAGGCTTCGGCAAGCTCAGGGCTTTGACTCAGCCTTACATTTCTCAGTATGACGGGACGGTTCTGCCTTACTTCTGTATTTCATCTCACACATACGGGATTAATTATTTTGCTAAAATAAGTTAATTTTAAATTTATGAATAATATAAATCTGATAAACCTTATTTATATGATTTTACTTATTTCTTACGTTAATCTTATTTTTAATTAATATTTAAACAACTTCTTAATACCGCAACGATTAAAAAATTAATTTTGCAAAATAATATTGTTTAATTGTCAAATTGCTATATAAAACAATCAATAGAATATATAAAGAAAAACAACAGTAATATAACAGCCCTAACAATATAGCCATTTAAACATATTGCGGAATGCATCACTTACAAATGAAATACGGCATTAAAATAAGAAGTAAAGACATGTATTTCTTCGGGCTTTGTCTGCTTGCAGCAAGCATGCCTCTTTCCAAAGCAGGAATGAGCATTGCACAGATATTGCTGGTGGGAAACTGGCTGATATGTCGTATTCCCGAGAAGTTTAAAAGCTTTTTCCGAAACCGCACTGCACTTATTTTATGTTCGTTGTATGTATTACATTGCATTGGTCTTATATATACCGTCGATTTTGATTATGCGCTGAAAGACCTGAGGATAAAGTTTCCTATGCTGATTTTGCCCCTGATTATTGCAACATCCGAACCCCTGGATTATAAAAAATTCAGAACACTAATTATTGTATTGTCATTAGGACTGTTCGCCTCTTCACTTCATGCTTTTTATAATTATATTACCCATAATTATCAAGACATCCGCGATATATGTGTTTTTGTGTCGCATCTGCGCATCAGCCTTATGATATGCATTTCCATTTTCTTTTTGCTGAAATTTATTTTGTCTGATAAGAAAATAGAAAGGAAATGGAAACTTGCATTTGTATTACTGATTTTATGGTTCGTATATTTTCTGTTTATTCTTAAATCATTTACTGGTCCACTTTTGATTATTGTATGCTTTTCGGTCCTTATCATCATTCATTTATCGCGTATAAAAAAAATTATTGTTCGGGTGGCATTGGTTTCTGTTATTATTCTTGCTCCAGTTATTATATTTGTATATGTGCTTCATATGTATGATAAATATTTTACATACACAAGAAAGGAAGACCCCAGGCTGGAAACTGTTGGGATGCAAAAAGTATGGAACATTCGGAGCAAAATTAATTATAATAATACTGATCTGGATGGAGACAGTATAAAATACACACTCATCAGTTTTCTCAATTCAAAAGAACTTAGTAAGGATTCAGCTAGTGTTGCCGGTCTTAGCAATGAAGAGGTGAAAGCTGTTGAGGATGGTATTGCCGACGTGAATTTAATGAATATGTATTCGTTGCAAGCCCGTATTTACGAAACTTTATGGGAGTATAAATATTTTACGATTACAGACAATCCTTCCGGCTATTCAGTTATGCAAAGGTTAGAATACTGGAAAGCTTCACTTGGTATTATTAAAGACAACTTATTGTTTGGGGTGGGTACCGGTGATATGAACATTGCTTTTTCAGAGCAGTACAAAAAAATGAATTCGCCATTAAGCATGCGCTGGCGGCTGAAGGCGCATAATCAATTTCTTTCGTTCGGAGTCGCTTTTGGAATATTTGGAATGCTGTGGTTTGCTGTAGTTTTGTTTTACCCTTTGTTTATCAGGAAATTCAGAAAAGATTTTTTTTATCAGATTTTTTTTATCATACTTTTCTGTTCCATGCTTACGGAAGATACTATTGAATCGCAGGCAGGACTTACATTTTATGTATTCTTTAATGCGCTGCTTCTGCTTGGAAGAAAGGAAATAATTGAAAAACCAGGCTGAGTCTTACGAGTATTATTTAATAACTGATGTTTCGTAAACTATAAATAACATACTTATTCAACTCAGGATTACTAAAAAGTTGATGAATTCATGTTCCAAATGCAACTTTTGGGTATTCATTTTTTTAAAAAATAGAATTCTTTTCACTGTTTTCTAGATTCATAAATTTCCGTCCAGGAAAATTTTGATTCAAATCGCTTCAATAATCGAATTGTTTTAGATGATTTAATTTTAATATAGTCCCTTGTTTGCTCTTTATTTTCCTTTAATAGTTCCATGCTTGAAAAAATAAATAATTCAGTATTACTGTTAATTTCGGGACTGGCGTTTGAAAATCTTTGTTGCTCTGTAATGTATCCGCTGTAAGGTTTTGATAGATTTATAGCCATTAAAAAATTAGCAAAAATATTTTTGTTTTGAAAATTATTATCAACACAAAATTTTACCATTTGCATATTGGTTTTAATGTCTTGTGTGTATCCTAAACTACAGTCGCTGCTTGTTTCTTTTGGGAAAAATACGAATAGTTGCAAACAAATAAAACCAATGATAAACGAAAACAAATATATTTTTTTTGTAAAAAAATTAACAATAAAAAAGGACGCAATTATAATAAATGGAATTATGATGCTTATTGAATAACGATTTGAATAAAAAATTATGGCGCAAATAAATAAATAAAATATA
>CAINEZ010000397.1 GCA_903847905.1 uncultured Bacteroidota bacterium | reverse complement strand
TCCCATTAATATTATGGTTAATCTGGGTTTTCACCCCATGTAAACACTTAAATGTATTCATAATGGATAAATCCGTTTTAACAAAAGAATGTTTTGAACATAAGAGTTTTAACTGGGTATTAACACATAAAAAATATATTAAGCAAAATGATGAATTCTATTCTGTACCTGATGATTATTTTGGTTTTTTCCCATTAGAAAATAAAAAATTTAATATTAAAGATTTACAAAAGTATTCCGAAAAACAAATAGATAGTTTGAGTAATCATTATGATATGGCATACTATACTGATACCTATGGAATATATTGGAATGAATGGTATGAGAAGAATAATCAGACAGAATATTCCGAAAAAGTTTATGGCGGACTTGATGAAAAAGATTATTTATTTTTGAAATCGATGAAAGAAAAAAAGAAACTTGTTATAGCAGAATTTAATTTTTTTGCCGCACCTACTTCTGAGGAAGTTCGAAAAAAGACAGAAGATTTATTTCACATTAAATGGACCGGATGGACAGGTAAATATTTTAATATGCTTGACACTATTAATAATCCAGAGCTTCCACGATGGGTTATAAGATTATATAAAGAACAACATTATGGGTTATGGCCTTTTAAAAACTCGGGGATAGTATTTGTGAATGAAGATGAAACCATTGCTATACTTGAAAATAAAACACATTTAACTTATGAAGTTCCTAAGGTAAATAGTTTTGATTATGCTGTTAAATCATTTAATGTTCCTAAAGAAATTAACTATCCATATTGGTTTGATATTACTTTAAGTACAGACACCAGTAATAAAGTTTTATCTTATTATGAAATAAAGCCCAATAAAATTGGAGATTCAATATTGCAGCACCATGCTATTCCTAAAATTTTTCCTGCTGCCTTTGAACATTTAACAAGCTATCCTTTTTATTATTTTTGTGGTGATTTTACAGATACCCCTATTGACCCATTATTTGTCAGAATAAAAGGAATTAAGTATTTAAAATTATTCGTACTGAATGAAAATGATGTTAATGATCGTACTCCTTTCTTTTGGCGCTATTATTTGCCAATGGTTGAAAAGATACTGAGCAGATATTACGGAAAAATATCGGCTAAAAACCTTTGAATTAATGAGTATTTTCAACTGATCTTATCTTAGCCGATTCACAAATATGATAAATTTACCTTACCTGCCCTAATTGCATATTATACAGGCTAAAGCTGAAAATTAAAATATTTTTCATTTTCATTATTTTCTTTTCATAATCAATAACGGCATTGTATTTCATAACTTGTTTTATTCATAAAAATATTTAAAAGACTCAAGTTTCAAGCCCCAAGTCTCAAACCCGCCTACCCTGCCTACCGGACAGGCAGGCGGCCGGCAGGTTCCAAGGAAAGAAAATAGTCCTTGAAAATATATTTTTTCTTTGATCTCTTGGAGCTTGGAACTTGGTATTTGGGGCTTGGATCTTCAAATTTTCAACAATTTATTTTTTTTGTGAATAATTCAGGATAAGGGGGTCGGTGCTTTTATGCCATGTTGCATACCGATAAAATATCTGAATAAAATCAATAATTCTATATAAAAAAAACATAGTTATATGCAGGCGCAATTAACTTTTTAATAATAATTCAATTTGTTCTTTGAGTATAGGAATATGTTTGGTAATTATCCCCCAAATTAAGATATCATCAACTTTGTCATATCCGTGAATAACCCAATTTCTCAAGTCAACAATCTTTCGAGCATTTTCAATTTTTATTTCAGGGTCAAGAATAAGAATATTATTTGCAGCTTCGCTAATAATTTCAAGTTCTCTTTCTACTGCTCTGCGTAATTGCTTATTGGCTTTATAAGTATTAAAGTCTTTTTTTTTGCCAAGATATTCGTTTATCGAGTCAATAGAAACTTTAATATCGTATAAATATTTCTGAATTTTAATTTGCATAAATCAATTGTTTTGTTTCATCAATGGCTTGAATTAAATAAGGATTGGAAAGAGAATTATCAGTCATAAGGTCAATTTTTCTTTTGAACAGTCGCTCTAACTGATAATGTAATTCGAAATAATTGTCTGTGTATTTTTCTATTGAGATATTTTTATCAAAAGCAACCAATAAATCAATATCGCTTAGATCATTAAAATTAGAATTACAAACTGACCCAAAAGCATATAAATTACTTACATTGTATATAATACAAAGTCGAATTATTTCGTCTGCTCTTTTTGAAATGATCTTGTTCATTGCTTTATTATTTTTTACAAATATGATACTTTTTTGCGGTTGTATATTACGATGTGTTGCGCTCCAGATAGCAGTTTCAAATTATAAAATTAAAGGTTTTTCAGTTTCATTATTTTCTTTTCATAATCAATAACGGCATTGTATTTCATAAGGAGGTCGCTGCCAAGTACGCCGTCAATAGGATGTAATCCGAGCATTTCATACGACTGATTTACGTGTGTCATATCAAGCAATATGGCTGTAAAATTTTTTAATTTTAATTCGGAGATGCAAAATTCTTTTATTATGGTGAAGTGGCTTTCCATGGTATTAGTGCCGAGCCCTGTTGAATGTTGCTCAAAAGATTCAAAAGATTTTTTTCTTTTTTTTACAAATTCAGATATCCTGTTAATATCAAAAACTGTTTTTGAAGCGCCTGTGTCAACAAGCAAAATTGCAGGTTTACCATTTAACTCAGCATTAACGAAAAGATGATATCCATCTGCTTCAAGTGAAATATGCTGTAATTGGATTTTAATGGTTTTCGCCATTTATATTGGGAAATTTAGAAATTCGGCGATAAAGAATATTTCTTGTAAAAATCATCAATATGTTTTACAGCGTCATCAGGACTGTCAACTAAATAAAAAAAATCAAGATCCTTTTCATTAATATTTTTTTCAGCAAGCACTTTATTTTTTAACCAATCAAGCATCTGCGACCAATACTCTTTTCCCATCATTACTATTGGGAATCGGGCGATTTTTTTAGTTTGTATAAGTGTAATCGCTTCAAAAAATTCATCGCATGTTCCAAATCCACCCGGCAACACAATAAATCCCTGTGAATATTTTACAAACATTACTTTCCTGATAAAGAAATAATAAAACGATAATAATTTGTCCGGATCTATGAAAGGGTTTGGCGATTGCTCAAATGGCAACTGAATATTTAAACCAACCGATTTGCCTCCTGCCAATCTAGCGCCTTTGTTAGCTGCTTCCATTATTCCGGGTCCTCCGCCTGTAATAACTCCAAATCCTGCTTTCGCAATTTTATATGCTGTATCTTGAGCCAACTTATAATATTCATGTTCGGGTTTTGTTCGGGCAGAACCAAATATTGTTACGCATGGTCCAATAATAGCAAGTTTCTCATACCCTTCAACAAATTCGGACATTATTTTAAAAATCTGCCACGAATCAGACGACTTAATCTCAGTCCAATCCCTTTGAAGTAAGGCTTCCCGAATTTTTTCTTCCTCGTTTAATTCAGTTTTCATAAAAATTCTAATTTTAATATCTTGTAAATTTATAAATATTTCCTTTCAATTTCAACAGAAAATAATTCCTGTCAAAATTATTTATGTAATATTTCCTTAAGAAATTGCCCTGTATAACTTTCATTAATCAAGGTAATTTGTTCTGGCGTACCTTCTGCAACAATAAAACCTCCCCTATCGCCTCCTTCCGGTCCAAGGTCTATGATATGATCAGCCATTTTAATTACTTCCATATTATGTTCAATAATAATTACCGTATTTCCTTTATCTACAAGTTTATTCAATACTTCCATAAGTACTCTTACATCTTCAAAATGAAGGCCGGTGGTGGGTTCGTCCAAAATATAAAGTGTCTTTCCGGTATCTTTCTTTGATAGCTCTGCAGCGAGTTTTACGCGTTGCGCTTCACCACCCGACAATGTTGTGGATGGCTGGCCAAGCGATATATAGCCAAGACCAACATCTTTTATCGCCTTTAATTTTATATAAATTGCCGGAATATTTTCAAAAAAATCAATAGCCTGGCTAATATTCATATTCAACACATCATTGATAGATTTGCCTTTGTACCTGATTTCAAGAGTTTCCCTGTTGTATCGTTTTCCTCCGCAGGTGTCGCATTCAATATATACGTCAGGGAGAAAATTCATTTCAATTGTTTTTACTCCTGCTCCCTGGCAGTCATCACAACGACCGCCTTTAACGTTAAAAGAAAATCTTCCGGGAAGATATCCCCTGATTTTTGATTCGGGTAATAACGCAAATAGTTTTCTTATCTCATCAAAAACTGCAATATAAGTAGCAGGGTTAGATCGTGGAGTACGGCCAATAGGCGACTGATCAATTTCAATCACCTTGTCAATGTTTTTCACACCTTCCGCTTTCGAATAAGGTAAAGGGCGAAGATTTGATTTGTAAAAATGCCGGCTTAACAACGGATATAATGTTTCGTTGATTAACGAGGATTTACCGCTACCTGATACTCCTGTTATGCAGATCATTTTTCCAAGCGGTATATTTAGATGAATTTTTTTAAGATTATTGCCAGATGCTCCTGAAAGTGTTAAAAATTTTCCGTTTCCTTCTCTTCTTGATGAAGGAATTTTTATTTCTTTTATACCTTTCAGATATTGCGAGGTAAGTGTTACGCAATCCATTATTTCTGCCGGTGTGCCATGGGCTACTATTTTCCCTCCGTTAACTCCTGCACCGGGACCGATATCAATGAGGTAATCGGCTGATAATATCATTTCTTTATCATGTTCAACAACGATGACTGAGTTACCAATATCCCTGAGATCTTGAAGCGCTTTAATTAATTTCAGGTTATCCCTCTGATGAAGCCCTATACTTGGTTCATCAAGGATATAAAGAACCCCCACCAACTGTGACCCGATCTGGGTAGCAAGACGAATCCTTTGCGATTCGCCGCCTGACAAGCTTCTGGCAGAACGATCTAATGTAAGGTACTCAAGCCCCACATTCAAAAGAAACTCAATTCTTTTTTTAATTTCTTTTATCAGTTCCGAAGATATTTTTATTTTTCTTTCATCAAGAATGCTATCAATTTTATTAATCCAATTCTTTAACTTAAGAATATCCATCGCTGCAAGTTCTGCAATATTTTTATCTCCTATCCTAAAATGTACTGACTCTTTCTTAAGCCTGCTGCCATTACATTCAGGGCATTTCACTTCATTCATAAAACCATACGCCCATTTTTTCACAGAATTTGCAATTGCATCCTGATACTGATTATGGATAAAACTTGCTATACCTTCAAAACTCAATGAGTAAGTAGCTGTAACACCATAATTATCTGCTTTCACTTTAAATACTTCATCTGAACCATATAATATAACATTTAAGGCATGTTCAGAAATTTCTTCTATCGGAGAATCAAGGGTAAATTCATATTTATCACCAATAGCTTCAAGCTGGCGAATGATCCATTTGTTTTTCATTTCTCCAACTGGTATAATTCCACCCTGCCTGATAGATTTTTTTCTATCAGGGATAATTTTTTCAACGTCAAGTTCAGTAATCGTTCCAAGTCCATTACACTTGGGACAGGCGCCATAAGGTGAGTTAAAAGAAAAAGAGTTAGGTTCCGGCTCACTATATGAAATTCCTGATGTAGGACACATAAGATAGCTGCTAAACTGTGTAACTTCCTGTTTCCCTTTTTCCATTATTATAACTATTCCCTTCCCGTGCTTCATTGCATATCTTACTGATTCGGCAAGACGAAATTTGTCTTTATCATCAATCTTTATCGTGTCTATCACAATTTCAATATCGTGAACTTTATACCTGTAAAGCTGAAGCCCAAAAGAAATTTCTTTAATAATGCCGTCGATCCTGACTTTCAGAAAACCCTGTTTTCTTATCTGATCAAAAAGTTCACGGTAATGTCCTTTACGGCCTCTGATAACAGGAGCTAAAATAAGTAACTCTTTATTTTGATATTTTTCTATTATAGTATCAATTATCTGGCTTTCGGAATACCGAACCATTTTCTCGCCTGTTACGAAGGAATATGCATCAGATATTCGGGCAAACAAGAGTCGCAGAAAATCGTAAACTTCAGTAATTGTACCAACAGTAGATCGCGGATTTTTTGATGTTGATTTCTGTTCAATAGAAATAACAGGACTTAAGCCTGAAATTTTGTCAACATCAGGGCGCTCAAGATTTCCAAGAAAATGACGGGCATACGCAGAAAATGTTTCTATGTATCGCCTTTGACCTTCAGCGTATATGGTATCGAATGCAAGAGAGGATTTTCCGCTGCCGCTAAGACCAGTAATTACAACTAGTTTATTACGGGGAATAACAACATCAATATTCTGAAGATTATGGACACGGGAACCGTAAACAAAAAGATAATCTGTATCCTCTAGAGAAATGGGAATTATGTTTTTCCCTTCGTCTTGCTTTTTGCATTTTCCCTTTTCATACATGATCGATACAAAAGATATTTATTTAATGTTCTTAGAAAAGTCCTTTTCTATCCTTGGCTGGTTGACCAGAGATTTTCATTACTTGAACCCGCTTCGCATATTGCGTGATCGTATCAAATACTTATTTTTAGAACAGGTAT
>CAINEZ010000396.1 GCA_903847905.1 uncultured Bacteroidota bacterium | reverse complement strand
ATGTGAATCCTCAAAATTTCCTTGTATTCTTGCTTCAACAAATTCGCGTACATTCGCTGCATTTCATTGTTGACGGACATGGATTATTATGTGTCTTATATATTGTATTTAATAATATCGCCTGCCTGTGCTGAGCCTATCGAAGTATGGCGGTCGAGAAAGAATAACACCAGCAATTTTTTACGGCATTACCAAAAATAAACAGGCATAAATTATTTTCCTCTTCCTTGTATAATGATAAGTACAGTATATATGAGAATTTTAAAATCAACTGATAAGGACATATTCTCAAGATAAAGAATATCGTATTTAAGTCGCTGTATCATCTGCTCCACGTTTTCAGCATAGCCGAATTTAACCTGTCCCCATGAAGTTATTCCAGGTTTTACTTTAAAGAGAAGCTTGTAATGAGGCGCTGTTTTAATTATTTGCTCAATAAAAAATTGTCTTTCCGGCCTGTAGCCAACTAACGACATATCGCCTTTGATTACATTGAAAAACTGAGGTGTTTCGTCCAACCTTACTTTTCGCATAAATCTTCCGAACGAAGTAATTCTTGAATCTGATTTGCTTGAAAGTTGAGGTCCGTCTTTTTCGGCATCTACATACATGGATCTGAATTTATGCATGGTAAAAGGCTTTCCTTGCATACCTATTCTTTCATGAGAATAAAAAACAGGCCCTTTTGATGACATCTTTATTCCTATTGCCGTAAAAATATATACAGGCGATAAAATAACCAGGGCAATAAGTGAAACAACAATATCGAGAACCCTTTTAATAGATTGTTGCCATACCGGCATTAATTCAGGTGAAATTTGTATAAGCGGAGCGTCCCATATAGCAGTCATTTTTACTGAACCAAGCAAAATATCCTGGATATCCGGAATTACTTTAATAACAACGTTTGCGCCGTTTATTTCAGTTAATATTTTATCAATGGTTTTATGCTCGCAAGGTTCAATTGCAATTATTATTTCCTCAACCTGATACTTATTAATAATGTTTAGAATATTTTTGTAATGCCCGAGGTGCGGGATAAACTCGCTTAGTTGATAATCGCCGTTGTTCTTTACATGAACAAATCCAATAAATTTATTCCCTGAAGATTTAACTTGATTTTCAATTTCTTTATAAAGGAGAATAGCGTTTTTATCACTGCCGACAATAATAGTGTTGAATCCAATAAACCTGTTGTGTATCCTGTATGCATTGATTGACGTAAGGATCAGCCTGAAAGTAAAAGTAATTCCAAAATGAAAAAGAAAAAGTATAAAGAATGAAAGGTAATAATCTTTATATGATTTTACATCATCATCCAGCAAAACAAAAAAGAAAATAAAAATAACTCCTATAATTGTAATAAGAAGAGTCTGTCCCAATTCCCTTAACCTTGATTTACGGTATATTTTACTGTAAGTACCAATAAGTAAATAAAGTGTTAGCCAAAATACAGGTATGAAAATTAATCCCAGGTAAAGGTTATTATCTATCAGGATTTGCTCTTTAAGATGAAATACCTGGTGATCTATGGTAATCTTACGATAATAGAAAAACATACTCCATGCAAGGAAAGCCGAAATAGTATCGGCAACCACATATTTTATTACCTGGAGTTTTTTATTCATGTTATTCTAATTATGAACAAGTTTTATATTGTCGAACAAAATTAATGGGGTTGCAACATCAGAACTCTTGCTTACTTCAAAAAACACTTTAAAATTGTCAGGGCTATCAGCACTGTTTATGGTGCTATTCAGATTTATATAAATCTTTTTCCATATATCAGATTTGTTGATGTACATTACATCCAGAATCTGAATCTGAGTACCACTATAAGCATATAAACCAACTTTGATTTCCTCGTTGGTTTTATAATCCATTTCGAGAAACACAGGATGGTCGCCAATAGGAAGTACAAATGGACTCACAGTATTGCATTGGAAAAAATCATGATTGGCATCCATATTTACTATACCTGAATAGGAACCTTCAAAGACTTCAGCTGGATTAGAAGTTTTATCTATAGTTGTATCACTGGTAGCAGTTTTTTCAAGCGAAATTCCTCCGTCTTCAAAAGCTTCTTTCCACTCAAAAACAGTATATGAATTATATGTAATGGTAGGATTTATTGTAATAACACTATCGGGAATAAGATTAATTTTTGCAACATAAGGTTCGTAAAAAGGATAAATCGACCTTAATGCTGCAATACCATTTACTTTGATACCAGGCTTAATTGTAACGGTATGAGTTCCTCCCCATAGAAGGGGAATTGTTGCTGGAAGCTCAAATGCGCCTATCAACTGATCTTCAACATATACCCATGCATCAGTGATTTTATGAGAATTACTACCTTGTTCTGTTGTTGTTGCAAGGTCTATTTTGTCAATATGTATATATGAAGGTATTGCTTCTTTGGGGTTTATTATCTCGCAAGAAGAAAACATACCCGATAAAAAAGCTGCATAAAAAAAAGAAAGTAAAAAAAATCGCAGAGACATCTTCAATTTCAATAGGCATTAATATTTTACAATACAGTATTTATTAACGATGATAATTAGTTTTTATTGTTTATTAATAAAATTTATTATTAATGGCAAAAAATTAAAGAATTTCTCTCAAATTCAAACGGAATAAATTTCTGCATTTTAAGTCGGCAATACTCAGTTTTAGTCTGCAATACATGCTGACTGTTAATTACGGACTGCCAACTTATATTTTAATACTACATTTCATCCTGTTTGCAGTGTGAGTTTATCTATTATTTTATAAGCTAATTCAAGGGAATTATATCCATCAATTATTGTAACAGGGGGTGTTAAATTTTCAATAATAGCGTCATGAAACGTTTTCATTTCAAGTTTAATAGCATTAACAGGTGTTACATCAGGTTTTTCAAAAAAAATCTGTTTTTTCCCTTTCCCATTCTCAAGATCAATGATCACAGACAAAGGATCTGGTTCTCCTTCCACGTTTTTTATCCTGATAATTTCACTTTCCTTTTTAAGAAAATCAACAGATATGTATGCATTACGCTGGAAAAATCGTGACTTTCGCATATTTTTTAATGAAATCCTGCTGGCAGTAAGATTTGCAACACAGCCATTATCAAATTCAATTCGGGCGCTTGCAATATCGGGAGTGTCGCTTACAACAGAAACACCACTGGCGCTTATTTTTTTTATATTCGACTTAACAACAGAAAGTATAATATCAATATCATGAATCATTAAATCTAAAATTACAGGCACATCTGTACCGCGGGGATTGAATTGTGCAAGCCGATGAGTTTCAATAAACATAGGATTGTCGAAATAAGGAAGAGCAGCCAGAAATGCAGGGTTAAAGCGTTCCACATGTCCTACCTGCACTTTTACATTTGCTTCTTTGGCAAGTTCAATAAGAGACTTGGCTTCTTTGAGAGTGGTGGTTAATGGTTTTTCAATAAATACATGCTTCGATTTTCTGAGCGCTTTAGCAGCGCATTCATAATGCGAAACAGTGGGAGTAACAATATCTACGGCGTCCACAGCATTTATAAGATCATCAATTGATTTAAAGTTCTGAATATTATATTCCTTTTCAACATCGACTGCAATAGTATTATCAGGATCGTAAAAACCAATAAATTCATAATCCTCAATTTCCTTGATACATTTAATATGAATCTTGCCTAAATGCCCGGCTCCAAGTACACCAATTTTCAACATATTGTTTTTTTCTGCAAAAGTAATTTTTTATGGTCATCTGTTTTCATTATTTTCGCAAAAGATTTTGACAACGAATTTTTATACTTTTTATTTTTAAGGGTAATAGTGGATAAGTAATAAGGCATATAAAGCATAGGGATTACTTTATGCTCCAATACCTTATTTCTCTTTTTTGTCCCGCACATGCATGATAAATTGTAAAACTTACCTAACTTGCCTGTCAGCAGAGGGCTGCAGGGAAGTTTTATCCTATTTTATTAATAGAATAATAAATACAAATGAAAGCAAAAGTAAAAGATCAAGAAACATATAAGCATAAAGGGCTTAGAAAAAAGCTAGTTGACGAAATAAGAAAAAAAGGGATTACAGATAAAAATGTACTTGCTGCTATTGAGAAAATACAGCGCCATTTATTTCTCGATTCCTCATTTCTTGAATTTGCATATCAGGATAAGCCTTTTCCCATCGGTAGCGATCAAACAATTTCTCAGCCATACACTGTAGCTTTTCAAACCCAATTATTGAAGGTAGCCAGAGGCCAGAAAATACTTGAAATAGGTACAGGATCGGGTTATCAGGCTTGCGTTTTATTAGAAATGGGAGCAAAGGTCTTTACAGTAGAAAGAATAAAAAATCTTTATGACAGAACAAAATCTTTTCTTCCATCAATTGGATATAACCCGAAGTTCTTTTATGGAGATGGTTATAAAGGTCTTCCTACTTATGCGCCTTTTGACAGTATTATTGTAACTGCCGGCGCTCCTTATGTTCCCGATGATCTTGTAAAACAATTAAAAGTAGGAGGTATATTAGTAATTCCTGTAGGCGATGGCGAGATTCAAATTATGACAACTATAACAAAAATCTCAGAGACACAAAACGAAAAAAAAGAATGGGGTACATTTCGGTTTGTACCGTTAGTTGAAAATAAAAAGCATTAATTTTTCGTGAATTGCTAATAAATATAGTTTTGAAGAACAAATTATAATTTTCAAATTTTTAGGCTAAAATTACCAGATATAAACCCAAACCTACCATTTATAAGCTAAAACATACCAGATATAAAATAATTCTTTGCAAATTGGATAAAATTTATTTTATTTGCAAAATAAATTAATCTTAAACCAAAATTCTATGAAAAAAATTTTAACTATTTCAATCGTTTCAGCGTTTGTATTAACGCTGTGTTTATCTGCATGTAAAAAAGATTATACATGTGAATGTACTGTAAAAGACAGTTCAGGAGCAGTAATTTCAACCATGTCAACCAGTGTAACACTTCACACCACAAAGAAAAAAGCGAAAGACGCTTGTACTGTTTCTGCTGTCGGTTCCGGCTATACAGAAACTTGCGAAGTCAAGTAAAATAAATTAAAAAAAAGGGTGTTGATATTTTTCAACACCTTTTTTTTATTATGCTCAAATTATCAAGATAGTAAATTCCTCAAAATTCTTTAATCAAAAAATAGCAATCTCCAATTTTAAAATGTAATTATAAAATGAAAAAAATATTTTACATTTTTTTATCAATCTTATTGGGTGCAATTTTTATTTTTTCCGCATACGCCAAATTATTTCCTGTTGAATTGTTTGAACTTACATTAATTGATATAGGTGTTTCAAACTGGTTTCTGGCGCCTTTTATCGCAAGATTTTTTATTGGGCTTGAATTTTTCATCGGCTTTATGCTGATTTCAAATATTTATCTGAACAGAATTATTTTGAAATTGACTATTGTCACTATAATAATATTTACTATTTATCTTTTATTATTAATTTTTATTGAGGGCAATGAAGGCAATTGTAAATGTTTTGGGAACCTGATAAGATTAACTCCTCTTGAATCAATTATTAAAAATATTATAATGTTACTTCTATCGCTTTTACTTTATAAGAAACATAAAGGCTTTGATTGGAAATTTTCTAAATATTTTTTAACCGTTACTTTAATTGTTTCTTTTTTACTTCCATTTATTATATATCCTGTAGATTTAAGTGCATCTGAAAGAAATTTTAATGTTGAAAAACTGAATTATAATTTGGGCTTAGATGTGTTGTATAATAATCCAAAAATTCCAGCACCTAAAGAAGAACTTAGAACCGGAAAACACATAATTGCATTTATGAGCCTTACCTGTCCGCATTGCCGCATTGCTGCGTATAAAATGCATATAATGAAAAAAATGAACCAGAAAATCCCATTTTATTTTGTTTTAAATGGCGATAGTACCGACCTTCAGCGATTTTATAGTGATACTAAGACCTCGGATATTCCTTATTCAATTTTATTAGGACATGATTTTGTGAAAATAGCTGGCGTTAAATTACCTGCAATTTTCTGGGTGGAAAATGGAATAGTTACACGAAAAACAAAATACATATTTTTAGAACAAAAAGATATTGAGGACTGGATTGGAAATTAAATTAATTTCAAATTTTCTTAAAAAAATAATATTGTTGCTAAGCGTTGAAATGTAGTCAATTATAGCACTTATTAACAATCTGAATTTATATAATTTTGTAAAATTGTTTATTCATTAATAATAAATATATACTTTTGCAATAATTAAAAAAAACACAAACCTAATTTAATAACTTAAAATCCAAAAAAAATGAAAAAATTAAAAATCGCATTATTAATTTTGGTCGCAGTAGTAATGATACTGCCATCATGTAAAAAAGGCGCAAATGATCCTTTTCTTTCACTGAAATCAAGAAAAGCAAGAATTACCGGTGAATGGACTCTTAAACAAGGCACTTCAACAAGCACCAGTTCAACCGGAACAACTACAGAAACTTATACCGCAACTAATGTTAGTGTAACCGATGCAAGTGGCACTACTGTTTATCCACATACTGAAAAGATTACAATTGTTAAGGATGGCACTTTTAAAATTGAAATTTCAACAACATATACATTTGGGACCACATCTACCATTTACACAAATGTAAGTGAGGGGAATTGGTATTTTGGAGATAAAAATAAAGATTTAGGAATTAAGGCTAAACAAGAAGTAATCTTAATTACAACCAAAGAAACAACTACTTCGGGTTCATCAACAACTATTGATACATATTCAGGTTCAGATTGCCTTGTTTCAACTATGCTTTTAGATGAACTTAAAAATAAAGAATGTGTTATTACTCTTGATGGAACTACAGTTTCAGGTGGCTCCTCATCAACTACTACCGGAACTAAAACATACGAACAGAAGTAAATTATATATAATTTTAACTTAATAAAAAATCTCCTTCGGTTTCGGAGGAGATTTTTTATTTTACTAGTTGTAATATGTTTTTTATTTGATGGAACGTAATAAACAGTTACTTTTGTAAAATTGTTTATTCATTAATAATAAATATATACTTTTGCAATAATT
>CAINEZ010000395.1 GCA_903847905.1 uncultured Bacteroidota bacterium | reverse complement strand
TGAGAAAAAAAATATTCATTACAGTTAATTATTCTATAAAGCCCTTGTTAATAGACGGCTTTATAGAAAATTATACTGATTATTGAGGAACGTCCAAAATAGTAACAGGTCCGTCGTTTATTAATGAAACTTCCATCATGGCTCCAAAAATCCCCGACTGAACCGGTTTCCCGAAATCTTTTTCAATCTGTTTTTTAAATTTTTCGTAAAGAGGAATAGCGATATCGGGCTTAGCCGCTCTTATGTACGACGGTCTGTTTCCCTTTTTCGTACTTGCATGAAGAGTAAACTGACTGACAAGTAATATATCACCGTCAATATCCTGTACTGAAATATTCATCAATCCTTCATCATCATTGAAGATACGAAGCCGAATTATTTTTTTACTAATCCATTCAATATCTTCTCCGGAATCAGAATCTTCAAATCCTGCAAGAACCAGCAAGCCTTTACCTATCGAACCAATAATTTTTTGTTCAACAGTTACCGAAGCCTGTGATACTCGCTGAATAACTACGCGCATAATAAAATTAAAAAATCAAAAATAAGAAAAAAAGAAAGAATGTTTTCTGGACAGTAAGGTATTTTTTTCCTGACTCCTTGGCAATGAAAAGTCAAAACCGGCTTTAAGACAATGATAGTTTAGAAATGATAAAATTTTTAATATCCATTAAAGCGGTATAGGCTTCGCAGGCATCATTTACAGTTAATTCTATAAGAAAATCAGGGTACCGGGGTTTAACAGCATAGTCTGTAAGAAGTACCGTTTGTTGTTTTATGTCGGAAAAGGTTATATCTAATGGGATCAGATAATTTTCCAAAATAGCAATCATATCATGTATCTTAGGAAATTCAACTTCCCTGAATGTCAGATAAGCTTTGAAATATTTTTCAGCTGACTGCTGACAATGAAAGCAAACTACAGAAACAGGAAATTCTTCGTGTTCCATAAGCATTCTCGCAGCCAGTAAATCATCTTCGGCTTTATTTATCCATTCTTTAAGCATCTTTTGAATATAATAATTTACCTTCTTTATTTACATAATATGGCAGTGTATTTATTGAATTTTTCATAGATAAATACTCATTCGGTGTATAAACAAAAATATCAAGAGCAAAAGGATAAGGGTTAAGATGATTGCGGATAAACCTGATTCTGCTTAAAGGTTTTTCATTAGTTGATTTGATAATCAATAAATCAATATCGCTGTTTTCGGTTGGAATACCAGAGGCATAAGAGCCGAAAAGAAAAATTTTATCCGGTTTATAAAATTTTACTATTTGATTAACTACTGTATCTATGCTTTTTTGATTCATGATCAATTTTATAATGCAAAAATATAAAAATATAAAAGTAAAACAAATTTGATTTTGCTTTTAATGCCAATAAAGGCTTCATAAGAAATTTGATCAAATATTTTCCTGAGAATCTTTCAGAATATTATATAAGAATTCGCGGGCGCGGAAAAGTTGAGCTTTTACGGTTCCGAGAGGCCGTTTTAATTCGTCAGCGATTTCCTCATACGACAATTCCTGAAAATAGCGCATTTCAACCAAAGTACGGTATCGTGGTTTTAATTTTTCAACTATGTCGCGCATCAATTTTATTTTTTGTTTATTGATAAAATTTTCTTCAGGGTCTGGAATCTGCGCTGCAATATTGTGAACCATTTCGCTGCCATCTTCATTCTCAAAAGTTTTATCAATAGAAAAAGTCATTTTCTTTTTCTTGCGGATATAGTCGATGCAATTATTTGACGCTATTTTAAAAAGCCACGTGCTGAAAGCATAATCGGGTGTGTACTGATGAAGCTTCTTAAATGCTTTGCCAAACGCTTCAATAGTAAGGTCGTCAGCATCATCTGAATTATTGGTCATTTTAAGAAGCATGAAGTAAATGGAATCTTTGTAATTGTTCATCAATTCTGCATAGGCTTTCTGATTGCCATCTTCTACTGCAAGCTGAACAAGTTTGTAATCGCGCAACGCTTTATCGGTAAGATGAGTGGTTATTTCCATTTATTTTCTTTCACAATAAAATTTGAAAAAGCAATTAAAGGATTAATTAAAACAAAAAGAAAATCTAATAGGGGCGAAATTAATAATAAATTTTTTTCATCCAACTTTTTCATTGATTTTTTGAAAATAAACATTTGAGTTGCCAACTTTAAAATAAATAACGAACAAATAAGTAAAATATTTTGATACGATAAAGTGCAAATTAGTAGGATAATCAGCAATATCAGCGAAGCATAAAAAAGAAAATTACTGCTCACAAAAACACCTAATATTATTTTATGTAAAGTTTTATAAAGAATTCCTGTTGAATAATGTCTTTTCTTTTGCGTTAACCATTCTTTAAAAGTTGATTTTGGTGCTGAAAAAGTTTGACTAAGAGGAGAGATTTCTATACTTGTATTATGTTTATTTGCAACCTGATTTATAAAAAGATCATCATCTCCGGATGGAATGTGATAATGCGAAGTAAAACCTTTGCTCTTAAAAAATAATTCCCGATTGTATGCAAGGTTTCTGCCAACACCCATATATGTCTTGCCTGCCAGCGACCATGAAAGGTATTGCATTGCGGTCATAATTACATCATACCTCGCTAACTTGTTACTAAAACCTTTCTTTTTCTCAAAGCCACTGTAACCTAAAACAATTTCCGTTTTTCCGTTAAAATGATTTTGCATCTCAGTGATCCACTTGTTACTTTTAGGAGTACAATCAGCATCAGTCAGAAGAAGAAGGTCGTGCTTCGCTGATTTAATACCTAATGCAAGCGCAAATTTTTTCCCGACAAAAAAATTCACATTCTTCATAATTGTTACCACATTAAGATGTGGGTATTTTTCAGCAAAAGATTTTAAAAGGTAATTACTGTCATCGTCCGAACAATCGTTTACCACTACAACTTCGAAATCAGGATAATCCTGTTCAAGTATTAAGGGAAGGTTTTTTTTAAGGTTGGTATATTCGTTTTTTGCGCAAATCACAACAGTCACTGGTTTATGCTGATATACCATGGGTTTCTTTTTATAAAAAGCAAGCCTGCTGAAAACTCCCCAGTAGTAAATCATTTGTATGATAAAACACGCTGCATATAAAATGAATACTGCAAATAAAAAAGTATCGGATATGATCTCTTCAAAAAACATTTTTGTAATCTTTGGAATGCGAAATTATCCAAATATACATTTTAAGATTTATCTTTGGCAGAATATTTATAAACAAAATAATGTGAGTTTTCAAATATTTCATTCGGATATATCAACAAAAGCCAGGGCAGGCATAATTAAAACAGATCACGGTGCGGTCGAAACGCCTATATTCATGCCTGTGGGTACAGCAGGAACTGTAAAAGCAGTTCACCAGAAAGAATTAAAAGAAGATATAAAGGCTCAAATTATTCTTGGGAATACTTATCATCTATATTTAAGACCGGGACTTGAAATTCTTGAAAAAGCTGGAGGAATCCATAAATTCAACGGATGGAACAAGCCGATACTTACTGATAGTGGCGGCTACCAGGTATATTCCCTGACCGACAGAAGAAAGATGACAGAAAACGGTGTGGTTTTCCAATCTCATATAGATGGTTCAAAACATGAATTTACACCTGAAAAAGTAATTTATATCGAGAGAACTATTGGCGCCGATATTATAATGGCTTTTGATGAATGTACGCCTTTTCCCTGTGATTATGAGTATGCGCAAAAATCTATGAATATTACTCATAAATGGCTTGAACGATGCATTAAAAGATTTGAGGAAACATCTGATAAATATGACTTTTCGCAGAAATTATTTCCTATAGTTCAGGGAAGTGTTTATAAAGATTTACGTCAACAATCAGCGGAGTTCATTGCAAAACAGAACAGGGATGGGAATGCAATTGGGGGTTTGTCAGTAGGCGAACCAATAGAAGTAATGTATGAATTAACCGAGCTTGTTTGTAATATTCTTCCGGCAAATAAGCCGAGATACCTTATGGGAGTGGGCACTCCCGCAAATATTTTAGAATGTATTGCTTTGGGTGTTGATATGTTCGACTGTGTGTTGCCCACGCGTAACGCCAGAAATGGTATGCTGTTTACCAGGGACGGTATTATAAATATGCGCAATGAAAAATGGAAAAATGATCTCAGCCCTGTTGATGAATCAGGAACTTCCTTTGTCGACAGCCAATACAACAAAGCTTATCTAAGACATCTATTTGTTTCTAATGAAATTTTAGGAGCTATGATAGCAACTCAGCATAACCTGGCTTTTTATATATGGCTTGTTAATGAAGCCCGAAAGCAGATTATTGCCGGAACATTTGAGTCATGGAAAAATATGATGGTGAAAAAAATTTCTCAACGATTGTAATATTAATATTGATATTAAATGAAATTGATTGAAACTGATTGAAATTACTAAGACGAAAAGATATTAAGATATTAGTTGGTATTAGCCGTCAGTACAGTGGTAAAAAAATGGAAAAGCCAATAATAAATAACGATTCTTTTTTCCAAAAAGTTTACGAAGTAGCACGTCATATCCCCTATGGGCGCGTAACCAGTTATGGCGCTATTGCCCGCTACCTTGGCACAGGTGGTTCCGCTCGTATGGTAGGCTGGGCAATGAATGCATCACACACGCAACACGATGTTCCCGCACACAGAGTAGTTAACAGAAATGGTATGCTTACAGGCAAACATCATTTTGAGGGAAGCCTTATCATGCAACAACTGCTCGAAAGCGAAGGGATAAAAGTGAATGAAGACAGAATAGTTGATTTTAAAAAAATATTTTGGGATCCTCAAGTAGAACTTTTATAATGTAAAATCCGCTGCGGTTTTGGAAAACCTTTGAGTTATGTATATATTGCAGGATTGTAACTTTTCCCTTCATATTAAAATTATATTCCGCCTAACTTCTCTAAAAAAATGTACTATATTTGTGTAAAATATTTTTTAATGCAGAATTTGTTTATCATAGCAGGGCCAAATGGAGCAGGAAAAACAACTGCTTCATATACTGTTCTTCCTGAAATGCTTAATTGCAGAGAATTTGTAAATGCTGATGAAATTGCACGAGGTCTTTCGCCCTTCCAATATGACAAAGCAGCAATTGATGCAGGCAGGCTCATGTTACACCGAATCAAAGAATTGATAAAAAATCGTACTGACTTTGCCTTCGAAACAACACTTTCTACAAGAAGTTATGTTAATATTATCCTGAATGCTAAAGAATCCGGTTTCTTTGTAACTTTAGTTTATTTTTGGCTTAGCTCCCCTAACTTAGCAATTGAACGGGTTAAAACTCGTGTAAAAGAAGGAGGACATAACATTGCTGTTGACGTGATAAAAAGAAGATATTTAAGTGGAGTAAAAAATTTGTTTAAATTATATCTTCCTATTTCAGACTATTGGATGATTATTGATAATTCAGGAAACCCTTTTAAACTGATTGCTGAAGGATATACTGATAAGAATAAACAAATCATTGACAATAATACTTGGGGAAAAATAAATAAATTAGCAAATGGGAAATAATATTACTGTTATTAGGACAAACATTTTAAAAGGAATTGAACTTGCATTCCAGCGTCTTATCAAAAAGAAAAGCAAAGAAAATGGCGAGTTGATTTTTTGGAAAGATGGTCATATAATTCGTATCAAAGCTAAGGACCTCTTGAAATAGAAAAGTACCAATAGTTCCTAAATCTATCAATTGCAAAGGATTTGATATTCTTTATATTTCGTTATTTCCTTTGCTTTTTCCTTCACATCAAGATAATATTCTTCCTCTTTATAATTTTTCTATATCAATAATTTTTCTTATCTTTACAAAATCTAAATAAGCATAAAATGAATTACACAAAAGAACGGGTTCTGGATGCGCTGAGGCACGTAATAGAGCCGGATCTAAAGAAAGATCTTGTTACATTGAACATGATCAGCGATGTTATAATAAACGGAAAAAATATTTCTTTTACTGTTATTCTTACTACACCTGCATGTCCGCTAAAGGAAAGCATTAAAAGAGCATGTATTGAAGCTGTTCGCAAATATGTAGATGAAACTGCTGATATTACAGTGAATTTATCTTCCAAAGTTACTTCAAAGAGAGTGTCAACAGAAGAGCTTTTGAAAGGAGTGAAGAATATTATTGCAATTGCCTCAGGTAAGGGAGGGGTTGGGAAATCCACTGTTGCTGCAAACCTTGCTATTGCCCTGGCAAAGTTAGGTTCTAAAGTCGGTTTGGTTGACGCTGATATTTACGGACCTTCTGTTCCTGTTATGTTTGGCTTGGAAGGAGTAACGCCCGAAATACATGAATTGGACGGGCATCCTAAAATGATACCAATAGAAAAGTATGGAATAAAGATTTTGTCAATAGGTTTTTTTGTAGATCCTGATCAGGCTCTTATCTGGCGAGGACCAATGGCATCAAGCGCTTTGACACAGCTTTTCAAAGATGGCGACTGGGGGGAATTGGATTATCTTATTATTGATATGCCTCCGGGTACTGGTGATATTCATCTTACTCTTGTGCAGACCGTGCCTGTTAGTGGTGTTGCAATTGTAAGCACACCGCAGAAAGTAGCGTTGGCTGATGCAAGAAAAGGTGTAAGCATGTTTAAACAGGAATCCATTAATGTGCCTGTCCTCGGGCTTATTGAGAATATGTCCTATTTTACACCGGAAGAATTACCCGGTAATAAATATTATATTTTCGGAAAAGACGGTTGTAAAAAATTAGCCGAAGAATTAAATGTTCCTTTGCTTGGGCAGATTCCGCTTGTGCAAAACATTCGTGAATCAGGCGACTCAGGCTGCCCGATTACAATGGACGATAAATCACCGGTATCAAAAGCATTCATGGAGCTTGCCCAAAAATTAGCGCAGCAAGTGGCAATAAGAAACGCAACGCTTGAACCAACAAAGAAAGTTGAAATGAATAAATATACTGAATCTTAACAGATTTGCCAGTCTGCCGACAGGCAGGCGAAAGCAAAGATGATTAGATTCAGTAATACTGAGCGAATGATTCCGCTAACCAGCGGATTCATTCAGTCGAAGTATAAACAAAACAATAATAATTAATAAAATTAAACATTTTAAAAACTTAAAAAAATGGTAAAGAACTCAAATCCTGAACTGATAAAAAAAGTAGAAGCAGTTATTGACCAGATAAGGCCTTATCTTGAAGCCGATGGCGGCAATATAAAATTCGTTGAACTAACAGAAGATAAAGTTGTAAACGTAGAATTGCAGGGTGCATGCGCTTGCTGCCCTATGAGCCTTATGACACTGAAAAATGGCGTGGAGGAAGCAATGAAAAAAGCTATTCCCGAAATTAAATCAGTGGAAGCGGTAAACATGGTCAAATAGTGTTTGCATAAAAATTATATTTTAAAAAAGGAATAAAGGTATATGGTATTGGGGTTATAAGGTATAAGATTATTCCTTATTCCCTATTCCCTATTCCTTATATACCCTATAAAATATATTAACTTAAACCGTCCAAAGTATAAATATTTTTTCTTGTATTATTTTATAAAAACGTATAACAATTGTGTGCGTTCCAATAATTTTTTTTTGAATTTAAAATTTATCCGTATAATTGCTGAACTAAACTTAACACTTAATTTTATGGAAAATCACAATCACATTGTTTTAAAAGAAAACACTGCAAACCCTGCTCCTCTTGGACTTTTGGGATTTGCCATGACAACCATTTTACTTAACATTCACAATGCAGGCGGTTTCGCGTTAGGAAGCACTATTCTTGCCATGGGACTTACTATTGGTGGAATATCGCAGGTAATTGCCGGCATATTTGAATGGAAAAAGAATAACACTTTTGGTACTACAGCATTTGCTGCTTATGGATTTTTTTGGATTTCACTGGTTCTGGTAATAATGCTTCCCAAAATGGGATATGCTACGGCGCCTGACAAAGACGAAATGGCTTCTTATCTTGCCTTATGGGGTTTGTTTACATTATTTATGTTTATTGGTACTTTAAGACTAAATGTGGCATTACAGCTTGTGTTCGGTACGTTGACAATTCTTTTCTTTTTGCTTGCAATCGGCGATTTTACTGAGAACAAAGACTTGAAAATTTTTGCAGGTTACGAAGGAATTGTCTGCGGATTATTTGCTTTTTATGCAGCCATGGCGCAAGTATTAAATGAAGTGTATGATAAAACTGTATTACCTCTTGGCATAGTTAAAAAGAAATAATTAGCTTTTCTTATTCATTCTATTTTCTTCAATTATACTGTTCCCGTTTTTTCATTCTCGGAAATGGATTTATAGCAATTGTATTTATTTTTTAGTCTAATAAAAAAATAAATTATGCCGATGCTATCCCGACCTACGGTACGGGACAGGCTATGAAAATAGTTCAATAAGACGAAGTAGCAATTGGACTATATTGAATGTGCTATCGGTATTAAATGTTTTTTCATTTGTTTTATACTCGTTCTTATTAGTTCCGCTTTGCGGGATGATTAGAATGAATTATACTGACCTGTCCCGACTTGTCGGCAAAATAAATACATACGGAAAAACTTATTTTGCAAATCTGTTCCGTATAGGTATATTTTACATAGTCAGCCTTAACTAAATTTTAAAATATTATATTTGCACCGAAAAAAAACAACTATGAAAAAAATAACTATTTTGCTAAGCATTTGCATCAATACATTATTGATGCAAGCTCAGAACAAAACTGAAGAATCAAAATTCGGAATTAATTTTTCGGGCTATGTAAAAAATGATTTTTTCTGGGATTCACGTCAAAATGTATCAATCAGGGAAGGTCACTTCCTGCTTTATCCTTCTCCAGTTAGTAAAGATGCCGATGGAAATGATATTAATGCAAAGCAGAATTTTAATTTTCTTTCCATCCAAACACGATTAACGGGAAAGATTACTGGTCCGGATGCATTCAAAGCAAAGACTTCCGGAGTTATTGAAGCAGATTTTTTTGGTAATGAGAATGCAAATTTCGTTGACGTGAATGGTTTTCGTTTGCGCCATGCTTATGTAAAACTGAACTGGAAAAAAACAGAATTATTATTTGGTCAGTATTGGCATCCTATGTTTATTGCCAATGATTATCCTGATGTGGTATCTTTTAATACAGGTTCGCCTTTTCAGCCTTTTTCACGCAACCCACAGATACGGTTTACTCATAAAATAAAAAATATAAGTTTTATAGCTGCTGTCAATTCACAAAGAGATTTTGCAAGTCCTGGTGGTTCATCAGTTACTCTTCGTAATGCAGGGATTCCCGAAGCAAATATTCAATTGCAATATGATTTAAAAAATGATTCTGCAAAAACTGAATTCCTTATAGGCGCAGGATGTGGCTACAAAACCCTTTTGCCACGACTTTATAGCGAAGTTATTACTACACCTGAAAAATATACACTTGATACTACAACAAATATTATTACACATACTTATGCAAAAACCACTAAATATGAGACTGATGAAACGGTGGGTGGTTACTCTGCATTTGCATTTATTAAATATAAAATTCCCAGTATTACCTTTAAACTCTATGGTTTTTACGGGCAAAATGCTTTTGACCTTACTATGATTGGCGGATATGCCATTAAGGGAATAAGCGATCCGCAAAGAGATTTAGAAGATTATGTTTCTTTTAATACCTTATCTGCATGGGGAGAGATCCAGACAAATGGGAAAAAAGTGCAGATTGGCTTGTTTGCCGGCTATACACAGAACAGGGGCGCTGACAATAATATTTTATCTTATAGTTTGCCGGCAGCTATTCCTGTTGCCACAAATCCTTTTCCTCAAGCCACGGCTGCTATTAGCAGAGGCGCTGATATTAAAAACATATATAGAATTGCCCCCAGGATAATATTCTTCTCAGGAAAATTTCAGTTTATGACAGAGCTTGAATATACTACCGCAGCTTATGCAACCAAGAATGCAAATGGGGTTATAAATAGAGATAAAAAAGGTGTAATAACTGCTACTGAAGATGTTTCCAATATGAGAGTTTTGTTCTCGGCAATGTATAATTTTTAATTAAAAATTAATCAAGTCGAAATGAAAATTTTGTAAATATTTTTTGGCTTGTTAACGAAAAAAAATAGTTATAAAACCATTTCAGGAGACATATTAAAATTTCCTTTCATAAGGTTTGGTTTTATATTAGTATCATTAGCCTTATTATTATTTCCCGTTTTTTCTTTTGCCGGAAACACTGCGCCACCAAGCATTTGCGGCATACGCATTGAATTTATTTTATTTGCATTAACGCTTATTGGTGTTGCGGTGTTTCATGATAAAACATTCTGGGTTGCAATTATAGGATTGTCGGTAATATTATCATTTAAATTCATCTTTGATCCGGCATTTAATTTTTCCGAACATTTCTTAGGAAGCGCTCCCTTGTTTGATCAGTTAGCTGATAAAAATTTACGGCAGGGAGAATGGCCCATATTAATAAACTTATTTGGGTTATTGCTTGGATTTGCCATACTGGCAAAACATTTTGAAGGTACTGGAATTCCTGCTATACTTCCAAAATATTTACCGCACAACTGGAAAGGACCGTTTGTATTGTTGATCTTTATTTTTGTTTTGTCGTCCTTCCTTGATAATATCGCTGCAGCATTGATCGGCGGTACTATTGCTTTTGTGGTTTTTAATAAAAAAGTTCACATAGGTTATCTTGCAGCTATAGTTGCGGCGAGCAATGCCGGCGGCGCTGGGAGTGTTCTGGGGGATACAACAACAACAATGATGTGGATCGTAGGAGTAAACCCTGTGAATGTGCTTCATGCATATATTGCATCTTTTTTTGCTTTAATTATTTTTGGATGGTTTGCATCGCATCAGCAACATAAATACCATCCTGTTTTGAAACACGAGAAAAAAGGAGTGAAACTGAATTTAAAAAAACTTCTTATTGTAATAATGATGCTTATAGGCGCTATTGTTACAAATTTCCTGTACAACCTGCCTGCACTGGGTGTTTGGATTGCAATTTGCATAGGAGCTTTTATTGAAGATACACCCTGGAAAGAATCTAAAAATGCAATGACGGGAACAATCTTTCTTATTTGCCTCGTCAGTTGTGCTTCATTGATGCCTGTAAACGAATTACCTCCTGCTTCGTGGATTAGTACATTTATTTTAGGTTTTGTTTCAGCAATTTTTGACAATATTCCTTTAACAAAATTATGTATTGACCAGGGATGTTACGACTGGGGCATGTTAGCGTATGCCGTAGGATTCGGAGGCTCGATGATATGGTTCGGTTCTTCCGCAGGTGTGGCGCTTTGCAATGAATATCCTGAAGCGCGCAATGTGGGGTTATGGCTTAAAAAAGGCTGGCATATTCCATTGGCTTATATTACAGGGTTCGTTTTATTACTTTTTGTTATGGGATGGGAACCCGCCAATAATAAAGGTCATCCTTGTATTGTTTGTCCCGATAGAACTTCTGTTTATAAAGAAGTAATTCAACTGAAAAGGAACAACTATTCTGCTACAAGTATTTTTTATAACTAATTTAAACAGTTGAAAAAAAATTATTAAATATGAATGAAACGTTAAAAAAATATTTTCATACAACCTTTTTAAAAAAAAATCGCACTTTAGTATAAATTATTAACTTCTAAAGTTTATGTTTATTGAACGGGAAACAGAGATAGAACTTGTTGAAGGATGCGTAGGTAACCACAGAAAAGCGCAAAAGCAATTGTATTACAAATATTGTAATGCTATGTTTACTGTTGCGTATAGGATATTGAAGAATGAAGATGACGCAAATGATGCTTTACAGGATGCGTTTATACAGATTTTTAAGGACATTAAATCATTTAGAGGCGAAGCGACAATCGGCGCATGGATAAAAACTATTGTAATACGTTCTGCGCTTAAAAAATTCAAAAAAAATATTTTTTATGAAGAAATTGACGATAGAATTATTAATACTGCGGATTCAGATTCACAAATAAATGCGCTCTCGGGTGAATATATTGAAAAAATGATTATGTCGTTGTCAAAGGGATATAGAACGGTATTTCTGCTTATTGAAGTTGAAGGATATACGCATAAAGAGGTCGCCGAAATGCTTAATATTTCGGAAGGAACGTCCAAATCACAGTTGTTTTATGCAAAAAAACATTTAAGAACGCTTTTAAAACATTTAGAATATTAGACTATGAAAAAAGAATTTGACTATATTTTAAAATGGCTGATGTCGGAAATGCCTGAACATACTCCTAAAACGGATGTATGGCAGAATATTAACGAAAAACTTGATGAAGATGCATCCATATCCCGAATGCGTGAAATTTTGAAGCAAAACGAACATGCTCCAAAACAAGGGTTGTGGGATAATATAGAAACTGAACTTAATAAATCGCATGATAGAAGGACTTTTTTCTTTAAAATATTGTTGTCTTTGTTTGTTATTATAAGCAGCGTTCTAATATATTTTACATTACATAGAAGCCCTGATTCAATTACAGCTAAAACTTCTTTCCGTTATAAAAATAAAATATTTTCCAATCGGTTGAAATCTGCAAATCAGGATAACAATGACAAACATATACTTTCATCCGGCGTGAACAAAAATAATTCTGCTCTCTTTGATAGTAGCAGTAAGAAAAAGCAAGACCTGCTTGTTTCCAATAGCATTGGGCGGACTACAAAAAAAACATCTGATAGTTTCCGCCAAAACAACAACAATATTAATCCAAAGTCGCATATCGTCCCTGCTCAAACATTAGAAGATTGGCTGAAAAATAAAGATTCAACCGACAATATAACACGCTCAAATAATTCTGTTGAAACAAAAGCATATTCCATTTCAGGAAAAATGGAATGGGAGATGATAAAAAAAGGATATGTTTCGCTATGTTTATATGGCGAAGAAGGAAATTTAATCACAAGCATTTTTGAAAAGAAAAAATTTGATATAGGAGAACAGTCATTTGATTTTAAAGTGATCAATTGTAAAATCGAAAAAAATAAAAAATATATCCTCCGGTTAATGATCAAGAATGTTGTAATAAAAGAAATGGTGTTTGAAGCTGAATAGCTCATTGTTATTGGGCGGTAGTTTATACATTTGCATTACAATCAGATTTCCTTTTTTATTATTTCCTTAATATTTTATTAACATCCGTTTTCGATATTCCTTCCTATGTCGGGGAAAATTGAGTTGACAATTATATTTAAAACACAAAACTCAATTTATTACATAGCAGAGTATAATAAAGATTTTATATAGTGTCTGCACGCAAACATCATATACTCGAATAAAATATTGCAAATTAATCATGTGAAAAGATATTCTTATTATTTTTTTTTAATACAACCTTTCATATTTTTTAATCCCCTTTAATAAAACAATTCATTAATCAACTTTTTATTAACACAAAAAAACAAATATTATGAAACGGAAAATTTTAATTCTCATTTTTATGTTTGCTGCAATTTCAACATTTGCGCAAACTGTTGCTACTGTTTCGGGATATGTTCTGAACATAGCAAATGGAAATCCCGTACAATCCCAGTTAGTGTATGTTTTTGCTGACTACACAATGAATACAAATGGGTTTAACTATTACAACCAGGTATATACCGATGCAAATGGTCTTTATATTGACACAATCCCGCTCGATGACGGAATCGGCGGCTATTACACACAGGGTAATATAGAAGTTGGCGTTTATGATTGCAGCTATCAATATACTTCTTCATTAGTTTCCTTCACTACCGGCATATATGATTTACATGCAAATTTTAATATTTGCTGTATTAGTAATTGCTATGCAAATTTCTCTAGCACTGCTGACACAAGTAATATTTTGGTTGTAAATTTTTTTGATAATTCAGCTTCTTCCGATTCCATTAATGCAAGGTCGTGGGATTTCGGCGATGGATCAACATCCAGCTTAACTAACCCTGTTCATACTTATCTGGTATATGGGGAGTATAATGTTTGCCTCACAATTTCAAGTACTTCGGGTTGTTCAAATACATATTGCGAGTACATATCTGTAGCGCCATATTGCAATGCCACTTTTTATTATACCGCCAATTCCGCTTACAATTACCAATTTAATTATTACGGCGGAGCTGTTAATACGTTGTTGTGGGATTTCGGCGATAGTACAACTTCGCACATTCGAAACCCAAATCACATTTTCCCAAACAGCGGTTTTTATTATGTGTGTTTAACAGTAAGTGATTTGGATTCGAGCGGTACTGCAATTTGCACAGATAACTATTGCGAAAACATAAGTGTTAACATTCCATCAACAAACGATTATTATTGCGATGCTAATTTTTATTACAATCAAACAAGCTATGGTACATTCAGTTTCAACGATTATTCATTTGCCAATACAGATTCTTTAGATGTAATTGTTAGCTGGAAATGGAATTTTGGCGATGGAACAACATCAGGCAGCCAGTATCCTTCGCATACATACAGCCAGCCAGGCGTTTATAATGTCGATCTTACCATTTTTACCGCCGAAGGTTGTTCCTCATACCTTGAAATGCCTGTTGAAGTTGATACAATTGCATGTGGAAGTTGTCAGTCCGATTTTGAAGTTTATATTGATTATAGCCTCCCGTTTACCTATTATTTTGAAGAAGCTTCGCTTACCGAAAATCCCTCACAGTTAATAGCTACATATTTTTGGGATTTTGGCGATGGCGCTACTTCAACAGCACACAATCCTTTACATACTTTTACTCAGGGAGTATATCATATATGCCATACCATAACCACAACAACCGGATGTTCGTCAACATATTGCGAAAACCTTGTTGTAGATTCAACATGTTACATGTATTTAATTGCAATTTCAATTATTAATGAATCTACTGCTGGCGCTGCCGACGGAGCTATCGCAATTTCCGTAATAGGAACTTCTCCATTTCAATTTAATTGGAGCAATGGGGCTACGACACAAAATATCTACGGATTATCATCGGGATATTATAATGTATGGGTTACCGATGCAAACGGTTGCCAAACATGGGCCACTTTTGATATTCTTGTAAACGCTGATTCATCTAACTGGAATTACAGCGATACACTTATAAGTAATGTAATTGATACATGTTTTAATTTCCATCCGGATAGCGCAAGTATTTACAATTATAGTTTTCATGGAAACGATACAGTTACCATAACATGGATTGTTTTTGATATAACAGGCACATTACACGGTTTTATAACCACTAATTATTTGTATGATACTACAGCTTATCATATCGTTCTTTTATCAATAAGCTGCGATAGTTCGAAAAACCGTTTTTATCAATTCTACGATAAAATTTATATCAGGGGTAATTTCGCTGGCATATCACCGATAAATATTTCTGACGATAATGTTATTCTATTCCCTATTCCTGTTGCTGATAAGTTGAATATATCTTTTAATTTGCCTAAACCGAATATAATAACAATAAATATTCTAAATGCAACAGGTCAGTTAATATATGGCGAGAAAACAATTTACAGCGGCGGACAAAAAGTGTTAACGGTTAATACATCTTCATTCGCCAGAGGCTTATATTTTGTTCAATTGAATTACAACGGACAGAACCTGATGCGCAGGTTTGTTAAATAGAAATTCATTGGATTATAAATAAAACAGCGGGAGCAATTACTTCCGCTGTTTTTTATTATAGAAGTTATACCAATTGTATTTATTTTTTAGTCTAATAAAAAAATAAATTACAATTGTAAATGCCGATGCTATCCCGACCTACGGTACGGGACAAGCTATGAAAATAGTTCAATAAGACGAAGTCGCAATAGGACTATATTGAATGTGCTATCGGTATTAAAATCCCGCATATAAAAAAGGTTGCACTTCTGCGCTCTGGAATTGTATGATTATTTGAACAATCGCAAGAAAAATCAAAACTTTTGCCCAGAAAGGTATTAAAGAAAAGCGTTTCGTGATCTTCGGAAACCACCTTACAGGAATAATATAAAAAGCTGTTCCGATCAGAATAAAATTCACTAATAATCCACGCACACCTATAAATGGCAGTAAATATGCCCAATCCATATTTGTGAAAATTTGTTTAAACATCAATCCTGCTGTATTCATATCCTGCGCCCTGAAAAATATCCATAGTAATACAACAAAATGGAAAGTCAGGAACCAGCTTATAGCTTTATAAACAAACGGATTTATGTTTTTCTTTAATTTTTTTCTTAACTTTACAGTAATTGTTTCTATTCCCATCACTGCGCCAAACAATGAACCCCAAACAATGAAGGTCCAGTTAGCGCCATGCCAGAAACCACAGATTACAAATGTCAGGAACAATGATATAACGATCCCTGCTTTTCCAAGGTTTCTGAATTTTAATGTCATTGGAGTAAAAAGATAGTCACGTAACCAACTGGAAAGCGAAATATGCCAGCGTCTCCAGAAATCAGTAACATTAAGTGCATGATAAGGTTTGTTAAAGTTTATTCCAATATCAAAGCCCATAAGTTTTGAAATTCCTATTGCTATATCCGTATAACCTGAAAAATCAAAACTTTTGCCCAGAAAGGTATTAAAGAAAAGCGTTTCGTGATCTTCGGA
>CAINEZ010000394.1 GCA_903847905.1 uncultured Bacteroidota bacterium | reverse complement strand
CCGAACCGCTAACATGATAATCAAAACAAGTCGCTACGCTTTTGTTTTGAAACAGTTAGCAGGTCGGCATTTACTAAACCAGCTAACAATTTGTATTGTCATTATCTTGTTAGCGGTTTAGTATAAGTTGGTTTTTTATAAGCGTTTTTATAGTTAAGAGCATACAGGATTTTTTAACAGGTAACGTTTTTACTTATCTTTTCGTAAAAGATAATTAAAATATTATTTTTTTATCTTCACGATTTTTTACGGTATTATTAAATATAAATATAAGTTTATGAAAGATTTTGAAACATTACTGAATCCAAATCCGCTGGCTGTATACCTTGATAAACCATCACACGAATTTACAAAAGCTGATATCATTAAATATATTGAAAACAATGGTATCGAAATGATCAATTTCAGATATGTGGGGGGTGATAGCAGGTTAAAAACATTGAATTTTATTATCAACAGCAAAAAACATCTTGATTTTATATTATCTTCTGGCGAGAGAGTTGATGGTTCCAGTTTATTTTCGCATATTGAAGCAGATTCCAGCGACCTTTACGTGGTGCCAAAATTCAGAACTTCATATATTAATCCTTTTTCTGAAATTCCTACTCTTGATATTTTTTGTTCATATTTTAATAAAGACGGCTTACCGCTTACCAGTTCTCCTGAGTATATTTTAAGAAAAGCCCAGGAAACGCTGATACGTCAAACCGGTCTTTCGTTCGAGGCAATGGGGGAGTTGGAATATTATATAATAAGCGAGGATGAAGGGTTGTATCCTGCACATGACCAAAAAGGATATCACGAATCTTTGCCTTTTACCAAGTGGGAAAAACTAAGAACTGAAGCGATGCAAGCTATTGCCCAGGTCGGGGGACTTATTAAATACGGGCATTCGGAGGTTGGAAATTTTCGTATTGAAAATACGGTTTATGAGCAAAATGAAATAGAATTTCTTCCGACTAACGTTGAAGATGCTGCAGATCATTTAGTCGTTGCAAAATGGATATTACGTATGATAGCTTACAAATATGGAGTAACTATCAGTTTTGCTCCTAAGATCACTGTTGGCAAAGCAGGAAGCGGACTTCATATACATACGCGTTTGATGAAGAATGGTAAAAATATGATGGTCGAAAATGGCCAGTTGTCTAATATTGCTAAAAGAGCGATTGCCGGATATCTTCAACTCGCTCCTTCATTAACGGCATTTGGAAATACAATACCTACTTCCTATTTCAGGCTTGTTCCCCACCAGGAAGCCCCGACAAATATTTGCTGGGGCGATAGAAATCGTTCGGTTCTTGTAAGAGTACCTTTAGGATGGACCGGAAATGTGGCTATGGTAAAATCGGCTAATCCTTTGGAAACTATTGATAATACTGATTATTCCGACAAACAGACAGTGGAATTTAGATGCCCCGATGGTTCTGCTGATATTTATCTTTTGCTTGCAGGGCTTACCGTTGCTGCAAGACACGGTCTTGAAATGGATAATTCTTTGGAATTCGCTCAAAAATCGTATGTGGATGTAAATATTTTTAAGGATGAATACAAAGAGATCTGTAAAAATCTTGCTCATTTGCCTGTTTCCTGCTGGGAATCGGCGGATTGCCTGAAAAATCAGGAAGATATTTATAAAAAATATGACGTGTTCACCCAGGACCTTATCAAAGGCATGATAAAAAGGCTTAAAAATTATAACGATAATGGCCTCCGGGAAAAAATATCAGGGAATTACGCTGAACTGGTGAAACTCGTGAATAGTTTTCTGCATTGCTAGAAAGAATCACGTTAACAAGTATTTTCGGCTTTTTTATTTATTAATATTTTCGTTTTTCTTAAGTTTTCGCAATTTTTTTTCTTTGTAAAAAGTTCGGAGAATAGGAATTGCAGTAATTATAATCAGGAATATAATAATGTAATGGAGAAAGTCTTTGATGTTTGGAATATATATTCCCAGAAAGTAACCTGCAAGAACCATAATGCCTGACCACAGAACAGCACCGGTAATATTAAAAAATACAAATTTACTGTAATCAAGTTCAACAGCTCCGGCTACTATAGGTGCAAATGTTCGTATAATAGGAAGAAAAGCTCCGAGAATTATTGCTTTCCCACCATGTTTTTCATAGAATTCTTTTGCCGCCTTCAAATGCAGTGGCTTAAAGAATAAACTTTTTCCTCTTTTAAAAATAGCCTTCCCTGCTTTTTTCCCGAATGCATAACCGGTTGAATTGCCTGTTATTGCAGCAAGGCAAATAGCCGGCATAACAAAGTAAATTGGAAATTCAATAACACCGGTAGCAGTAAGCAGCCCAGCGGTAAACAGCAACGAATCGCCCGGAAGAAAAAATCCAATAAATAATCCGGTTTCGGCAAAAACAACAAACAGTAAGAACCAGAAACCACCATACATGATAATGCTTTCAGGATTGACCAATTCTTTCAGAAAATTCCAAAACTCTGAAAAATATTCCATTCGTTGAAGTTTAATAATTTACAAATGTGCAAAAAAATATGCGATATTATATTTCCTTTTTATATTTCTTAACAATAAGTTGTGAGTAATTTTTACTTTAAAATAATAAACAATACAACACCAGGCATTATCTTTATTGATTGAATTAAGAATATTAATAATGATATTTTCTGCAGTAAAATATAAGATTTTGTTTTTTTCAGTCGTGCTTATGGTATTTACTGTTGCGTGCCGTACTTCAAAAAATACAAACATCCCGGTAAGTCCTGAATCGGCTGATTTCTATAAAAAATATTCTGAAATTCTTGGTGTTGAGCTTACCGGAAAAGAGGATAAAAAATTTATTGAAGCTATTGCCGGATGGATTGGAACGCCATATCTTTACGGTGGCACAACAAAAAAAGGAGTTGACTGTTCCGGGTTTGTTAAGGCTATTTATAATGATGTTTACAATATGAGTTTATACCGTACCGCCAACGATATTGTAAAAAACTGTAAAATGATTGATAAAAAAGATCTCAAAACCGGCGACCTGATTTTTTTCAAGATAAAAAGTGATAAAGTTACGCATGTTGGAATTTACTTAAACAATGGAAAATTTATTCATGCATCTTCTTCAAAAGGCGTCATTGTTAGTAATTTGAAAGATGCTTATTTTACGAAATATTATTATTCAGGTGGAAGGATTATAAAAAAAATGAAATGATTTTTTTTAAATAAACCTCCAATAATAATATTAACTAAGCCATTCAATTTTTTGATTGATGAAACACAAAGTGAATACAGATCATTGATTTTTACCGATAAACTTCCTTTTTGTTAACATTATTTTGTTTTTTCAATATTTCTATTTATTTTTACCAAAATATTAATATCTAAAAAGAGGAAGGAAAAATGGGAAAAATATACCTTAAAAGCACAATCTTACACGAAAGAGTAATAAAAAATATCAATTCGCCTCATAATTGCGAGTATTACAAGGAACGAAGCAAAGCAAGTTAAAGCCACATTTTTGCATTAGCGCATTTTTTATTCTTCTTTTCACATTTATAACGCTCCAACCTTTTAATTCTTTTTCTCAAATTGTAGCCATTGGAGATACAACCTTTACACCCGATGCTTCCGCCATGCTGGAGCTAAAATCCACAAACAAAGGGCTTTTGATCACAGGCATGACAACAGCCCGGAGAGCTGCAATACCTTCCCCCGCGATAGGATTGCTTATTTTCAATACCACAACGTCAAAATTCAATTACTATAAAGCAACAGGATGGTATGAAATAGAAAGCACATTTATTTCGTCTACTACAGGGAACAATAGTCCCGGCGGAGGAGTAGCAATAAGCCAGGCAGAAGCAGACCCTAATAATTCAGCTGTTCTTGATGTAAGTTCAGATACACGGGGTATCCTTGTTCCGAGAACCAAAAGCGATTCCATATCCGCCCCCGCCACAGGACTGATAATTTACAACAACTCCTTAAATCATTTCAGTTACTATGCAACAGCATGGATAAATTTATGTGATAGCTTTATCACGACCACCGTAGGTGCAGGGAGTTTAAATTCCCAGGGCATTGCAATAAATAAAACAGAAGCAGATGCAGACCAGTCCGCTATTTTAGATATTACCGCAACCAATGCAGGCCTGCTTATCCCACGCATGACCACGACCGAAAGAGACCTGATCCTGCCTGTCGCCGGATTATTAGTATATAACACCACTACCAACACACTTGACTTTTATAGCGGCACTTCATGGAACAGGTTAGAATCCAATGTGCCGCCAACTCCCGGTTCCATTACAGGTTCTGCAGCAGTATGCTCCGGTAAAAGCGGACTTACTTATTCCATTTCTTCAGTAACGGGAGCTTCAGGTTATACATGGAGTGTACCTTCCGGTTCATCTGTTACTTCAGGACAGGGAACAACAAGCATTACCGTTACTTACGGGTCAGCATCAGGAAATGTTTCAGTTACGGCTAATAATGCCTGTGGCAGCAGTACAGCACAGACAAAAGCAATAACAGTAACAACCGCCCCGACTGCAACTATAAGTTATGCAGGTACACCATACTGTACATCTGTAATTACAGCCCAATCCGTTACATTAAACGGTACCGGAGCTTATACAGGGGGAACTTATTCGGCATCTCCGTCAGGATTGACCATTAACGCATCAACAGGAGAAGTTACACCAGGTACAAGTACTGCGAATACATATACTGTTACTTATATCATACCCGCTTCAGGCGGTTGCGATACGGTTCATGTTACAACTTCGGTAACGGTAAGCGTTTGCGGACCTACCTGCGGCTCACAGGTTTGGGCATACACCAATATAAACGTAGGTACAATGATAAACGCCGCTTATGGTATGGGTTCACCCGGAGGAAATCAAAAATATTGTTACAATAATGTAGAGGCGAATTGCACCGACTATGGCGGTCTTTACCAATGGGGCGAAGCGATGAACTATGCCTCAAGCGTAAATTGCGACCCCTGCTCTCCTGCTTCTTCACCTGCAGGAGTACAAGGTATATGTCCTTCCGGATATCATGTACCTTCCGACCTGGAATGGAGCCGTTATGAATGGTGCATAGAAACCACTATAACCCCTACGGGGAACACTACTCTTTCAACCTTCCAGACAACAAACATGGCTTATCGCGGCACTAACACTTCAGGCGTTGGACCAGGCGATAAGATGAAAGCGACCAGCAACGACACCCCTGCCTGGGACGGCACCAATACCAGCGGCTTTGCAGCCTTGCCTGCTCATTATCGAACACTCGGTGGCGCATTTTTGCCTTACTCGCCTCCGGTCATCACCAACTTCTGGTCGGCTACTGAATCGGGCTCTTCCGCATATTACAGGGGTTTGAAAACAGGTGAACCCCGTACATACCGCCATTACTACGATAAGGCTTACGGATTTTCACTTCGCTGCATGAAAGATTGAGTGCGTTCTGCTAAAAGAAAAAATCATGAATATAAAAAACAGGAATAAAGGTATAAAAAAAGGGTATAGAGGAAATCCATATACCCATTATACCTATATACCTTATTCCTTTATATCCTTATGTAAAACATTAAGTAAATAAAATAATAACATTAAAAAAACACATTTTTATGAAAAGAACACTTATAATCTTAGCAATGTCATTAATGCTTGTAAGCTTAAATTACGGGCAATATGTGAAAATAGGAAAAACAGGAACAAACGCTAAACTTGATGTTTTCGGACAAATTAAAATTGTTGACACTACCCTGGGGGCAAATAAGGTTTTAACTTCCGATGTTAATGGTTTGGCAAGATGGGAAACTTTAAACGCTTGGAGCCTTACAGGGAACGCTGGTACAAGCGAAACAAATAATTTTATAGGTACTACCGATAATAAAGGATTTGCAATTAGAACCAACGATACAAGTCGTATATTTATAAACAATACTGGTTATGTAGGAATTGGTACTACAAACCTGACTGAAAAATTTCAAGTTGAAGGAAATAGCATATTTAATGGGGATGTCAATATATCAGGTAAACTTCACACATCCAATATTGATTTACCTGATACAATTTCAACAAGAAAAATTGTGGTTTCAAGAATTTCATCACCTGATAGTCTTATTTATATTGGTGACAGCACTTTGGTATTTACCAATCATGGTATTTATAATCATGGGACTGGATTATACAAAGGTTTAGGACTTGGTCTTGGTGCAGCAAGTTTAGGGCTATATTCTGTTTCCTTGGGTCATACGGTGCGCGCTGAAGGGTTGTCAACTGTAGCTATTGGAACTCGTGTAGGTACTTTAGGAGGAAAAACCAATAACATTGTTATTGGTGAAGGAACAAGTGGTGGTTTATTGATTAATGATATTTCGAGTTCTTTAATGGTTGGTTTTAATAGCGATATACCCACACTTATTGTTACACATGCTGATGGTGTCGGAACTACCGGTAATGTGGGTATTGGAACTACGAATCCCACATCAATATTACACACTGTAGCTTCAGGGATTAAGGCAGAAGATTATACAGGGAATTTATTTTCAAATTTTGCAACATCTACAACATCCTCTTCTCAAATTACTAAAGTTGGAGTTGAGATTATTTCCACAGGAGCTTGGAATAGTATAAAGGATAATATAAACATTGGATTATATGTATCATCAGTAACAGGAGGAGGTATTAATTACGATGCTATATTTAATGGCGGATATAATGTGGGAATTGGAACTAATTCTCCTATTGCAAAATTGCACATAAAAGAAAACAGTAATAACTTTGCAGTAAGAATAGAAAATATAAATGAACAAGGCAAAGGTTTATTGATTAAAGCAGGAAATGGTTCAAGTGCTTCAGGAAGTTATTCATTAATTGATATTGTTGATAATTCAGGATATTCAATTTTCAGAGTAGATGGCTACACGAATAAAACTTTTATGAGAGGATTTGAATCTACTATAAACGCTTTCCCTGATTATGTGTTTGAAAACGGATATGATTTAATGCCATTAATGGAAAAGAAAAAATATTGGGAAGAAAATAAACACTTACCGGGATTTTCGTCTGCAAGCGAAATTGCAAAAAAAGTTGACATACCCGAATTAATTGGAAAACAAATGAAAGAAATAGAGGAACTTTATTTATATTTAACTGAAATAAAAAAAGAAAATGAAATGCTGAAGCAACGAATAGAATTATTAGAACAAAGCAAATAAATTGTAAAT
>CAINEZ010000393.1 GCA_903847905.1 uncultured Bacteroidota bacterium | reverse complement strand
TTTATTGAAATAATTAAAACTAAAATTGATGATATAACTGAACTAATGTTTGAATAATTTAACCCTAAATCAAAAAGTATGAGCGAAATATTATGTCCAAAATGCGGCTCGAATCAAATTACTGCAAACAAAAAAGGATTCAGTGGTAAAAAAGCTGTTGTAGGTGCAGTGATTACGGGCGGTATTGGATTACTTGCCGGCACAATCGGAAGTAATAAAGTTAAAATAACGTGCCTAAGTTGTGGTCACGTATTTAAACCCGGACAAGGTGTAAAATCTCAAGAAGAGTTTAAGAAAAAAAATGCTAATGCAGGATGTATGGTAATAGTCCTTTTGTTTTTTGCAATTGGTATGTTTATTAAATGTGGTAGTAGTAGCAATCAGGAAACAAAATCAGAATATCAAAGAATTTATGATTCAATTTCTCAAGATGATCCGGAAATTATGAATAGTGTTTCCGTTATTAATACTATAGAAAAAGAATTTATAATTAAAAAAGCAAAACAATATAAAACGCTTATTAATTCTGATAAATCAACAGATGAAATTAAAATAGAAGCAAATCAATTAACAAAATCTTTGTTGAACGAACAGAATAATGAAATAAAGAATTGGGAAGGTGAAATAGCATGGGTAGATATGTGTAAGGGAACTAATCTTGATATTTCAATTATAATACAGAATAGTATAGTTGTCGGACAGAAAATTATTTCAGATAATAATGAAGACTGTTCAATTGAAATTGATGCAGGGCAAGGCGATGCTAAAAAATATGGTTATGTAGGTATAGCCCGTAGCGGAGAACTTTATAATAAAATTAAAAAGTTGAAAGAAGGTGATAAAGTAATTTTCAGTGCGAAAATTGTTGATGCAATGGACAACGCACCACCATCAGGTACTCCCTTTTCAGTAATGCTCGAAATAAATTTAACCGATATTCAAAAAAAATAAAATTAAAATTATTTTTCATAAACTAATACAAAAAATAATATGGTAACAAGAATATTCTATAAAGACCTCGAAAAGTTGTTTCCTGAAGATGCAATTTCGTACATTCTTTCAAAGAAAAAAAATCTTGTGAAAAATGTTACAGTTATTGACTTGCTTAATGAATATTGTTTGAAAAAACCATTTGCCGAAACTTATTTTACAGATATTTTCCCAAGAGGTATTTATCTTTTCTTTGATAAAAATAATAACATACGATATGTTGGTAAATCAAATCAAGGATTTTTAAACAGACTGATGTCTCATATGGATACTACCCCACACGGTTATTGGGGATGGAATGCTTTATTAAGAAAAATGGGTGGTGAAAGAACTAATAAACTTCATCAGGACTTAACTAAGAAAGACCATGAGTATGATTGGAAAGTTGCTCAAAATTATAAACTCATATTAATTGAGGCATCGCACAAAGAATTAAATCCAAAAGAATTAAAATGGTTTGAAGAAGTTATAATGAAAGCATTCAGAAAACAAAAAAACCAACGCTTGTTAAATACTAAAATTGGTTGGTTGACGGATGATGAATGGAAAACTTCAATAAAGAATCTTGTAAAAGAATAACCGAGAAAATGCCAACCACACAATGTAAAGCATATTTGCAGACCATCTTTAAAGGTAGATATTATTTCGGCTGCAAAAGAGCTTTCCATTTTTCCCTGATTTCTTTATTTATTTTTCTTCCTTCCCTTAAAACAAAATATTCTGCGACACGCAAAAGCCCGACAGACATAAGACAGCGGTTAAATTATCTTTTGTGCTTAACCAGACAATTAAGCATTCCATTGAAAAGACTTATGATTCGCCCAGTGTATAACTTTGTATTGCTTCAATGGCTGGTGGTTGACGGGTTTCAGCGGTGCAATTTAAAAATATTATTTCGGCGGACTCGTCCGACTCACGTCGGACAGTCCGCCACTTAAAGCAATACACGATCGTTACCAGCAAGCCTTATTAATTTATTATAATGAGCCTTGACATCGAATAAGAAATGAAAATACAGACAAAGAATAATTTTATGACCGCCGACCACACTTGCCGACCTAAAGAAGTTTTATTTTTTGCCGACCCGCATTTTTTGTTTTTATTGCCATCGCACATTTGGCACATTGCCTTTTGCCCAACACACGAGCCACCGCTTCGCAAAAGTCAAAGAGCCAAATCTTGCCGACACACAATTTGTTGACAAAAAATATTTAATACACATAGAATTGTCAAAAATGGGAAAATCAAATCCTGAGCATTTTGATCAAACTCTATTACTTTTATGCTTTGACATGATTATATCTATTGAGAATTGCAGTCTTGGATTTTAACTATTATTCTTCCTTGTTTTGATGGGCACTTTTGAAAAGTTTCACATGAATTAGCTACGTCTCTATTTAGGT
>CAINEZ010000392.1 GCA_903847905.1 uncultured Bacteroidota bacterium | reverse complement strand
TTTGAAAGCAAAATGGTATAATATTACTGGTGTTTTTATAGGACTTGCAGGCGCTATAGGCTTGTTGTCGGTAGGGATTAAAGGATTTAATAATAACCTTAGTTATGGAATTTATATAATTATTGCCACCTTATTATATTCAATCAATATCAACATCGTTAAAAAATATTTCAAGAAAATAGATGCTGTAACCATTACCGCTCTTGCGTTTGTTGGGATAGGTGTTCTAACGACCATATATTTATTTGCAGGTACTGATTTTGTTGATTATTCGCCATTTTTAATGGAAATCAAATTTAAAATCATTGCCAATAAAATAAATCATATTGATAAAATTGTCAATATTTCTGAACCCCCGCGCCCGATATTTAGCTAATTGAAAAACACTGTTTAAACCTTCTGAGAGAGCATTAGTAAAAAATGATTTCATAGCTTTAAGAACACCTTGATAATGATTCTTAATTGTATTTATAAATTTATTAATAGGGTTTAAATTAAGACTTCCACTTCTCTTTATCCATTCATTTAATAAAGGCTCAACAGCATTATGTTGAACATTCCAAAGTTGATCAAATTCAAGTTTACAGATATATGCTTTTGCAGTATTTGTTGAAGATTCAATAAGAAAAGGAGATAATAACTGTTCTTGTTTTGCAGTTAGATTGCAAGGGTTTTTAAGCCATAAATACTTTGTTTTCTTTAATGTTTCATTATATACCACTTCATGCCTTCTAACCTTGTCAACCGCTTTATTTAATGCTTTTTTGATATGGAATTTATCAAACACTACTTCAGCCCATGAAAAATATTCTTTCTGCCCGGAAATAAAACTTTTTGACATGTCCATGCAAATAAGCTTAATATTATTGGGATCACCTATCATGTCAAACAATTTTTCATAAAACATAGCAAGCGTAGATTCGTCTTTTCCTTCACAAACGAATATTACATTACCTGTATCCAAATCCGTAAATATTGTAACATATTTATGCCCTTTCTTAGATGATTTCTCGTCAATACCAATTCTTATAGTTTCTGAACAATCAATACTCATTAAAGCTTCTTGAATATAATGATGAAACACTCTCCATAAGTTATTATCAGGTTCTCCAATTTCCCTTGATAGGGTGCTTACGGCAACATTCTTTATACGTCCCATTATTAACTGTTCATATTGGAAACTGTAATGAGTATTCATCCTTCCAAAAGGCAGCTTTTCTATCACCTTTACGCCATCTTTTGGGCATATTGTTCTTGGTGTTTTAATGTTAAGATAACAACGATAATCACAAATATCTAAATGTCTCCAAGTCCTATAATTGCTATCATGAACTTTACTCGGTTTTTTGCATTTACTACAGGGAAATAAAGTCCCTTTTTCATAATCAATAAATACGTTTACTGTTTTTGTTGCGTGATGGACTTGTATCTTCTCAATTTTCCAAGGTTCACTTACCTTTAGAATTTTACTTAATGTATTTATAAAATCATCCATTTTCTTTTCTGCAAAAGTATATGATTTTATTTATTTCCACTTTTTTTGTCGATGCTCCAAAAAGTAGGTAAAATATTTATAAAATGCAAATCAGAAGCAATTATTATTTAATTTGAGATTTTAGAATTCAGATTTAAAATGACAAGGAATGACGCGAAGTAAATGACAT
>CAINEZ010000391.1 GCA_903847905.1 uncultured Bacteroidota bacterium | reverse complement strand
TATCTCTACTTGATAAAACTCCTGTAAAAGAGCTGTTTACAAAAATAGATTACAAAGATGTCAAAGAACTATATAATAACCAGCTGTCAATCAATTTGTTTTAAGTGGACAGCTATGATCATCATCCGGTATTCAATGCGACTCAAAAATTAATGGCAGTAAACAAGATATATTGTGGGACGCTGTTTGGCAAAGTAGTATTTCATTCAATCCAAAAGGATGGTCTCTTGAAATAAAAATTCCATGGTCAGCTATTCGTTTTCCTAAAACTTTCGATAAACCATGGGGAATAAATTTCTGGCGATATAACAGGCGCTCAAGAGAATCTTCATCATGGAACCTTGTTGACAATTCAAACTAGGAGATAGCGAACCAAATGGGCGAATTAACCGGTGTAAAAAATATTAAAGCGCCTTTGCGGTTATCCTTTTCTCCTTATATTTCTTATTATATTGATCATTACCCATATAATATCCCCGATATTAAAAATACCTCAACCATATTTAATGGCGGTATGGACGTTAAGCTTGGGCTCTCAGAAAGTTTCACTCTTGATATGACTCTTGTCACCGATTTCGGGCAGGTACAATCTGATAATATTATATTAAATCTTTCACCTTTCGAAATAAAATATGATGAAAAGCGGCAATTCTTTACAGAAGGTACTGAATTATTCTCACGCGCCGATCTATTTTATTCAAGAAGAATTGGCAATACACCTATTGATCATGATAAAGTTTATTATAATTTGAATTTGGGTGAAACTATTATCGAGAACCCTTCAGAAACTCAATTGCTGAATGCAACTAAAATTTCAGGAAGGACATCGAATGGCTTAGGGCTTGGGCTTTTCAATGCTATTACTAACAGTACATATTCAACAATAAAAGACTCACTTGGAAATAAAAGAAAAATATTAACCCAACCTTTAACGAATTATAATATAGTGGTAATTGACAAGCCTTTCATGAAAAATTCATACATAAGCCTTATCAATACCAATGTTTATTATGACAGAGGCGGGAACATGGCAAATGTTTCAGGTACTGAATTCAAGATCGCTGATAAAAAAAATATGTACGGAATATCAGGTTCGGCGGCTGTTTCACAAAAATTAGATTCTGTTAATGAAAATGCAACTTTAGGACACAAATACCAGGTAGCAATTGGTAAAATATCAGGAAATTTTAAATATGCCTACATCAATTCCCAGCTAAGCAACAGCTTTGATCCAAACGACTTTGGTTACCTTGAATACAATAATGAGATGGCTAACAACTTGCAATTAGCATATAATTTTTATGATCCGTTTTGGAAATTTATAAATATGTACAACTCGCTTGAAATAATTCACAAGAGTCTGTATGTGCCGCGCAAATTCACAAGTTTTGAATTATCATGGATTACCGAGGCGACATTTAAAAATTACCTTACAGTTAATACAAATATTTATTATTCTCCTTTTGAATCAAACGATTATTATGAGCCTCGAAAACCCGGTAGATTTTTTATACGCTCTCCTAACTGGTATATTAATACATTGGCTTCTACAGATTATAGAAAACGGTTAGCTTTTGATGCTAATGTTGGATACCTAAAAGCATTAGGCTCTGAATATAAAGATTCATTCTGGTGGTCGCTAGTTCCAAGAATACGTATCAGCGACCACTTCCTGGTAACTTATGAATTTTTGCTGGATCATGAATGGCACGATTTCGGATACGTTAATTCGCAGGAAAGCTCCATTATTATTGGTAAACGTGACGTAAGGCGCGTTGAAAATATTTTTAATGCGCAGTATATTTTTCACAAAAATATTTCACTTGGATTTCGCGCCCGTCATTACTGGTCAACAGTAAAATATTTGAATTATTATTCTCTCAATAACGATGGACATTTGGCAGGAAATGCTTACCAGGGCAATTATGACGATAGTTTTAACGCATTTAATATTGACATGGTCTTTACCTGGCGTTTTGCTCCCGGCAGCCAGGTTGATATTGCATGGAAAAATGAAATATTAACCAACGACAATGCTACAACAATTCCTTTATATGAAGATTTTAATAACACCATGAATTCACCGCAACTTAACAGCATTTCAATCAAGCTTCTTTACTATATTGACTGGCAATATTTAAAGAAAAACCGGAAGATGTAAATTATATATATACTAAGAAGAGTTAATAAAACAAATTTAGATAAAATAATTAACCACAAAATTCACAGAGAAAATACGCAAAGTTCGCAAAGAAATAAAAATCATGTATATATAACATAGCGTTCTTTGCGTTACCTTTGCGCCCTTTGCGGTTAAATAATTAAATATATAACGTTACTTAATAATTGCATTTTTTTTATTGCTTCAGCAATTTTGCATTTATTACCTTTGTATCATAAATTGTAAAGTTTCACCACGTTGTTAATGGAGAAACCTCCCCCTTCCTTTGCGAAGTGGAGCGTAGCGGAACGAAGCAAAGGAAGGGGGAGGTAGCATTATAAATGATAACTT
>CAINEZ010000390.1 GCA_903847905.1 uncultured Bacteroidota bacterium | reverse complement strand
TTTTTAGTTTCAACAAATTTCCAGTTTCTATTTATTTCAATCAATATCTTTTAGTTTCATTTTAATACGCTTCCATCCCAATTTTTTTCATCAATTCCATATCATCATCCAATTCCGGATTTGGCGTTGTAAGTAATTTTGTTCCTACAAAAATAGAATTAGCTCCAGCAAGAAAACATAATGCCTGCGCTTCATCGGCCATTTGCTTTCTGCCTGCAGCAAGGCATATCATTGACTTAGGCATAACTATCCTTACAACAGCAATCATTCGTATCATTTCCCATGACGAAAGCAACGGCATTTTTTCTAAAGGAGTTCCCTGTATCGGAACAAGTGTGTTTAAAGGCACTGTATATGGGTGCTTACGCATAGTCGCCAATTTATGTATCATGGAAATCCTGTCTTCTTCTGTTTCTCCCATTCCAATTATACCGCCAGTGCAATGCTGAACTCCTGCGTTAATGAGCCTGTCAATTGTATCAAGGCGATCCTGGTATGATCGTGTAGAAATGATCTGGGAATAAAATTTATCCGAAGTATCAAGGTTATGATTATATGCTGTAATGCCAGCTTTAGCAAGGCTTTCAGCCTGTTTTTCATTTATCATTCCCAAAGTACAGCAAGCACTCAATCCCATTTTTTTTACTTCACTGATCATTTGCAGAAGTTCTTCAAACTGTTTACCTTCGGGCACATTACGCCATGATGCGCTAAGACAAACTCTTTCCACTCCTTTTTCTTTTGCACCGGCAGCTTCTTTCAAAACTTCCTGAAGCGATAATGTTTTATGAGGTTGTACGCCGGTATTGTACCTGGATGATTGCGCGCAATACGCACAGTCTTCAACACAGGCTCCTGTTTTAATAGAAATAAGTTGACTGACTTTTATTTTTAAAGGATCATGATATTTGCGATGAATGGAAGCAGCTTTATAAACAAGGTCAAGTAAAGGAGAATGATAAATATTTTTTATCTCGTCAATATTCCAGTCTGTTCTTATCATTAAGGAGTCATTTTTATAAATTAATTATCGGTTATAATATTTATTTTACCCTTATAGCCTGCAATCCATTGTGGGATTGAATTTATAATAATAATCACTAAGCAGCACATGATAAGAGCTGTCAGAAACAAATTAATGATTCCTGTAAGAACAGTTCCTTCAACAAATAACTGTGGATAATATATATTCGTAATATTCATGTACCCTGCAACCATTGTTGTTACACCGACAAAAGTCATTGGTATTATTGTAATCCATGCATAACGCGCTTTTCCACGATTGATAATAAAAGATGTGCCTATAGCAAGCGCAATAGCTGCCAGCAATTGGTTGGCACATCCAAACATTGGCCATATTGATGAAATAGAACCGGTATAAATAAAATAAGCCCAGGCAAATACTATCAGAAAACTTGCAATGATATTTCCCGGCAGCCAGTTAGTCCTTCCGAAGGGTTTGTAAACCTTACCGAGAACTTCCTGTAAAACAAAACGTCCGATACGAGTGCCCGCATCAATGATAGTAAGTATAAACAATGCCTCAAACATAATTGCAAAATGATACCAGTATGACATTAATCCCTGTAATCCGGGTATTGATGAAAATATCTGTGCCATTCCTACAGCAAGCGATACAGCACCACCGGGTCTTCCCGAAACTTTCTCGCCTACCTCTCTTGAAAGTTCGGAAATATTGGAATGAGTGAAACCCATTGAATGAAGTTGGGGTAGTATTTGTGCAAACTTCTCGGCAGGCACATTGATCTGAAAATAATCGAGAGGAAACATGCTGCACGCAGCAATTAAGGCAAGAATGCTAACCATACCTTCGGAAAGCATTGCACCAACGGCAATAGGTTTAATATGCGATTCTTTAATAAGCATTTTAGGTGTTGTACCGGAACTGACTATAGAATGAAATCCCGAAATGGCGCCGCATGCAATAGTAATGAATAAATAAGGAAACAATGTTCCGGGTATGATTGGTCCGCCACCATGAGAAAAAATTGTAACTGCCGGCATTTTAAGTACAGGTGCAACCACAATTACCCCGACGGCAAGCATAGCCACAACACCGAGTTTCATGATAGAGCTGAGATAATCGCGGGGTGAAAGCAACACCCATATAGGTAAAACGGATGCAAGAAGACCATAGGCTGCAATTAAAATGGTTAGTGTTTTTTTATCGAAAGTGAACCATGATGCAATGGATGATTCAGGGATGTACTTACCAAAAATAACAGCAAGAGAAAGAAGAGCAACTCCAATAATTGTCGCTTCAGTAGTTCTTCCTTTTCTGAAACGGAACATCCAGAATCCCATTAAAACTGCAATTGGAATAGTGCAAGCTATAGTAAACGTACCCCATGAACTTTCGGAAAGAGCATTTACAACAACCAAACCCAGTCCGGCCAATGCCACAATAATAATAATGATAATGGCAATAGTAGTTGTAACGCTGACAGTAATTTTCCCTATTTCCCTTTTAGCAATTTCAGCCAGTGAAAGACCATCATGCCTTACAGATGCTGTAAGTATTATAAAATCATGCACTGAACCGGCCATTACAGCACCCAAAACCATCCATAGAAAACCAGGAAAATATCCAAATTGGGCAGCCAGTACCGGACCTATAAGCGGACCTGCTCCGGCAATGGCAGCAAAATGATGCCCAAACAACACCCATTTGTTCATCGGGTAATAGTTTTGTCCGTCATAATGCTTTATTGATGGCATTTGTCGCGAATCATTTATCATTAAGACCTTAGCCGCAATAAATCCAAAATAAAAGCGATAAGCCAGTGCGAAAATAGCAAGAGCCCCAATGATCAATGGAATTGCATTCATAACATTACTAATAATTAATTTTACGAAATTACTATTTTTAAAGAAATCTTAATTCATTTTTTTTAATAATATGAACTGTGTTTAAAAACTTCTTAAGATTTCATACCTTTGCTCAAATTCAAATAAAAATGAGGATAGATATACTTACAATATTTCCCGAAATGTTTGAAGGTCCTTTTAGCCACTCTATTATTAAAAGGGCAAAAGAAAAGAACGTTGTAGAAATTTTTACTCATAATATCAGGGATTACTCTACCAGCAAGCATAAAAGCGTGGATGATTATCCTTTCGGTGGAGACGCAGGAATGGTAATGATGATAGAGCCTATTGCGCTTTGCATTGAAAAATTAAAATCAGAAAGAAAATATGACGAAGTGATTTACATGAGCCCTGACGGGGAATTGTTAGATCAAAAATTATCAAATAAATGTTCCTTATTTAATAATATTATCATTCTTTGCGGACATTACAAGGGCATTGATGAACGTATCAGCGAACATTTTATTACAAAAGAAATTTCTATCGGCGATTATGTGCTGAGTGGGGGAGAACTTGCGGCAGCAGTATTTTGTGATAGTATAATAAGGCTTATACCTGGTGTCTTGAACGATGAAACTTCAGCCCTGTCGGATTCTTTTCAGGATAATCTACTTTCACCGCCAGTTTATACAAGGCCTGCCGATTTCCGGGGGTGGAAAGTCCCCGAAATACTTCTTTCCGGAAATGAAAAACTTATTAAAGAATGGCAGATGGAAAAGGCTATTGAACGCACAAAGCAGAGAAGGCAAGGTTTATTTAACTCACATTAAAAAAACCGGTTTTAAGCAAGAAAAGAAGTCCTAATTTTAGGACTTCTTTTCTTGTTATGGATAAATAAAATCAGTTAATCTCTTTATGAAAATTTCACAGATATTGTATATGTTGAAGATATAGCAACTCCGCCTTGTTTAGCCGGTGTCCACATTTTTGATGTAAGTTTTATTACACGTATAGCTTCTTCATCGCAACCGTATCCAAGACTTTTTATAACTTTGATATTTGAAACACTTCCATCGTTTTCAACTGTGAACTCAAGATAGACTGATCCTTTTATCCCTGCGTTCTTTGCTCCTTCAGGGTAAATAATATTTTTCTTTATAAATTTCAGAAAAACTGTTTCTCCGCCGGTAAATTCGGGCATAGTAAAAGCAGAAACAGAATCAGCCAACACTTCTTCTTGAGCTATGGCAGGGGAGGAGAATGCTTTATTGCATTTCATATTCATTGATGAACCGCCTGAACCATAACCATAATTTTTTGATTTTTCTTCAACTGCATAATCGCTTACTTTATCGGGCAATGGGAGCGGTTGTTTCACTGTTATTGATTTTCCTGTTTTATTTCTGATCAATGAATCAATAGCAATGAACGATGTGTAATTTGTAAGCAGGTTGTATTTTAACCCGAGCATAGTTATCTCTTCCTGTATTTTTGAATCGTTGCCAATATTATTATAATCATCAAGAATTTTTATTTTTTCTCTTGCCCATAAATATTTCAGAGCAATATTTTCGTTTGAAATAGTTGCTTTGCATACATCAGCGCTCCATTTAAAATCATTTTGCCCTGTCTTTCCGCTAATAGTTATAGTTCCGCTTGGTTCCCCTTTCCATTTTCCGAAAATGATAATAGGACGTTCTGCCAGTACATCTGGAATATTGAGAGGTTCAACATCGTAAACATTGAAATTTCCATAGTTTGCTGTAACATCAGTCAGTACAGGTGTTTGAATATATGACCTGAATTTTTCGGCTTTCTTTTCGCAATCTTTTTCTTCTGTTACAATGAATGGTTCTCCTAATCCTGCATGAGCCATTCCTTCTATGATGTAGCGATTTACTGAAGTCCCGATGCCAAATGAAAAGAAGTTGGATTTGTTGAGATTATTTTTTATAAGGTCGAAAGTTTCTTTTTCTACATCAACATATCCATCGGTACAGATAACAAATGTCCTGGAAAATCCTTCTGATTTTTTAAGCGCTAAAGCTTTTTTTAAAGCTGGTAAAATTTCTGTTCCGCCTCCGCCTGATTGCCCTTCAATCAGCTTAATCGCTTTCTTAAGATTTTCGTCTGTTGCAGGCATTGATCTATCTGATAAAGTTGATGAGCTTCCAGCAAACAGCATTACATTAAATTTATCAATAGGTCTGAGTTTACTTATCAGGTTTTTTAATAATTTTTTTTCTGTCTCAACAGGGAAGCCATACATAGAGCCGGAAACATCCATGATGAAAACAAAATCTCTCGGGGGAACCATTTCAATATCGGGGCGAACAGGAGGTTGTATCATTGTGAGGAAAAAATTCTCATTATTGTTTTCACCTTTATATAAGATCAATCCGGATTCTATGGCATTACCAGCAAGTTTATATTGTAAAATAAAATCTCGGTTACCTTCATCGGTTTCTGATTTTTTAAGTTTTATAACTGCGGAATTGTCTTTATTGTAATCAACATTCACAAGGTGTGTAGGGCAACTGACAGCTTTAATTTTCATCCCTGCATTTATCTTTGCTTTTATATCAAAACTATAAGTGGGATCTACTCCTTCGTGTGTATATGGATTGGAAACCCATCTGTCGTCAGCCGATGCCGTGGCTTCCGATTTGTTTGAATAACGCGGGCCAACAACTGTAGGATAAACAAATTCGTAAATTCCATCTTCAGGAATAAGTAATTCGGTATACCGCATTTCTACCTTTATTGTATCTCCTGGCATTATGTTGGCAACATTCATCTGAAAAACATTGGGACGCTCCTGTTCAAGCAGTGATGCTGTTCTTCCTTGATTTTTGGCGTCTTCATATTGTTTCCTGGCGGTTTCTTTTTCCTGTATCTTTGCTATAAGCAACCTGTCGCCAACGGTCATACGCATATCATACACGGCTGCCCTTGTAGATGCGGGGAACACATAAATCGCTTCCAGTGTGCTTTTCCCGTTATTGACATAAACCTGGGTAACTTTAACATCGGCTATTACACCTGCAATATTTACATCGGCTTTTGTTTCTTTAAGCGGTAACTGATCAACATCAGGATTTTCACTTTTTACAAAAAAATATGGCGATAAGGTTTTGTCAGTATTCTCATCATCGCCATTATTTAATGGTCTTAGCGGAGTTTGATACAATGGTTTTTGCGATACCATTGTGAATGGAAGAATTACTATTACAATTAGCAATGTGACGAATATTGCCACATACGATCCTTTGATAAATTTTTGTGTTTTCATGGCTGATTTTTTTTGTGAATAATGATTGAATTTCACAAATAAGATTCAGGAATTTTAAAATTCCATAAATCAATAAAAAAATAATTTGAAATTGGTAAACTACAATAACCTTTATTACAATTTCTATATTAAATTTATTTCAGGACTAAAGTTCTTTGTATATAGTCTTTTTGCATAACATCAGCCTTAAGGCTGAGATTAAAAAAATTCCTATCAATAACTGGCTTCGTCCCTGATTTATAAATTATATTTTAAATAATTTATAGCTGAGACTGTGATGTAAATTACCTTATTTTTTATGTGTAGAAATGTTATAAAACAGAAATGTTTTCTATATATTTACAAAATAATTGAAAATATATTTTTTACACAACTGATCACAAGCGACAATTAGTGATTAAAGTTGAATATATACATAAGTTAACAATCTTAAATATAATATATGAATATTAAAGAATTAATAAAAGAAAAAATACTTGTCCTCGATGGCGCAATGGGCACCATGATACAGAAGTATAAACTGAAAGAAGAAGATTTCCGCGGACAGGCATATAAAGATCACCCTGTAAATCTTAAAGGGAATAATGATCTGCTTTCATTGACAAATCCCGGTATAATCAAAAATATTCACGAAGAATATCTTAAAGCAGGCGCAGATATTATTGCTACAAATACATTCAATGCAAATATGATCTCGCTTGCAGATTATAAAATGGAATCATTAGTTTATGAAATAAATAAAGCATCTGCTATCATAGCAAAAGAAGCCGCTCTGAAATATTCAACAATTGAAAAGCCAAGATTTGTCGGAGGCTCCCTGGGCCCTACTAATCGCACGGCATCTATGTCGTCGGATGTTAATAGCCCCGGTAGCCGCGCTGTAAGCTTTGATACTTTTGTTGAAGCATATACACAGCAGATTGAAGGACTTATTGACGGCGGTGTAGATATTATTTTATTGGAAACTTTTTTTGATACGCTTAACTGTAAAGCTGCTTTGAATGCGGCACAGAAAATATTTGATAAAACCGGAAAAAAATTACCTGTAATTGTTTCGGGAACGATAACCGATAAAAGCGGAAGAACACTGTCAGGACAAACACTTGAATCTTTTTATATTTCCATTTCACATGCTGATTTATTCTGTGTCGGATTAAATTGCGGGCTTGGCGCCAATCAGCTTAAACCATACATCCAGGAATTATCTAAAATAGCGGACTGCTGCGTTCATGCCTATCCGAATGCCGGTTTGCCAAATCAATTCGGGGGATATGATGAAACCGCTCAGCAAATGGCTGTAATTGTTGAAGAGTATTTGAAAGAAGGATTGGTGAATATTATCGGCGGATGTTGCGGAACAAATCCCGAACATATTAAATTGTTATCGGAATTATCTCAAAAATATGAACCTCGTAAAATTCCTGTAATTGAAAAACAGTTGCGTTTAAGTGGTCTGGAACCATTGGTGTTTGATAAAGAAAAGAATTTTGTGAACATCGGAGAACGAACAAATGTAGCCGGTTCAAAAAAATTCGCAGATCTTATTAAAGCCGAAAATTACGAAGAGGCATTATCTGTTGCCCGGCAGCAAATTGATGGCGGTGCGCAGGTAATAGATATTTGCATGGACGATGCGATGATCGACGCTGAAAAATCCATGGTTACTTTTCTTAACCTTATTGCGTCAGAGCCTGATATTGCCAAAGTACCGGTAATGATCGATTCTTCAAAATGGAATGTTATTGAGGCTGCGCTGAAGTGCACCCAGGGAAAATCTATTGTAAACTCAATAAGTTTGAAAGAAGGAGAAGAAGTTTTTAAGAAACGTGCTCTTCATATCCAGCAGATGGGAGCGGCAATGATCATCATGGCTTTTGACGAGAAAGGTCAGGCGGTTTCCTATGAAAGTAAAATTCAGATATGCGAACGCGCGTATAAAATTTTAGTTAACGAAGTTGGAATTTCTCCTGAGAATATTATTTTCGATCCTAATATACTTGCCGTTGCTACAGGTATTGAAGATCATAACAATTATGCGGTTGACTATATCAGAACAGTAAAATGGGTAAAGGAAAATTTGCCATACGCAAGGATCAGCGGGGGAGTGAGCAATTTGTCGTTTTCTTTTCGCGGTAACGAAACCCTTAGAAGAGCTATGCATTCTGTTTTTTTGTATCACGCTATACAGGCGGGAATGGATATGGCAATTGTAAACCCTGCACAACTTGATATTTATGACGAAATACCGAAAGATCTTCTTCAGCTTGTTGAAGATGTTGTTCTGAACCGAAGGAAAGACGCCACTGAAAAACTCATAGCTTATGCAGAACAAATTAAAAGTGTAGGGAAAAAAGAAGAAAAGAATGATCAATGGCGAAGCGGGTCGGTTCAGGAACGCATGAAACACGCGCTTATCAAAGGTATTACTGATTTTATTGAACAAGATGTTGAAGAAGCAAGACAACATTATAAAAAGGCATTTCTTATTATTGAAGGTCCTTTGATGGACGGAATAAATACTGTGGGAGAATTATTCGGAACAGGAAAAATGTTTCTGCCGCAGGTAGTGAAAAGCGCCCGTGTAATGAAGAAGGCAGTAGAAAAGTTGTTACCTTATATTGAATCTGAAAAAGAGATCGGGGAAAAATCATCTGCCGGAAAAATAGTATTGGCAACCGTAAAAGGTGATGTACACGATATAGGAAAAAATATTGTTGGCGTAATACTTGCCTGCAACAATTACGAGGTTGTTGATCTTGGCGTAATGGTTACCGCTGAAACTATATTAAAATCTGTACGCGATGAAAAAGCAGATGCCTTGGGACTTAGCGGACTTATTACACCTTCGCTCGAAGAAATGGCGCATGTAGCGGAAGAAATGGAAAAAGCAGGAATGAATATTCCTTTGATAATTGGAGGCGCTACTACTTCAGTTATACATACTGCCGTGAAGATAGCTCCTAAATATAACGCTCCTGTTGTGCATGTAAAAGATGCTTCAAAAAGCGTTAATATTCTTTCAAATCTTTTATCTGATGAATTATCAAAAAGTTTTGTTTTACAACTTAATGAAGAATATGAGAAAATTAGAACTAAGCATTTATCAGAAGAAAAACAAAATTTAATTTCTCTGAAAGAAGCCCGTGACAATGCTTATAGAACCTACCGGAAAAATGAATAATATATCTAAGCCGGATAATATAGGGATAAAGATATTTAAGGAATATTCTCTTGAAGAGTTGGTTGATTATATTGACTGGACATTCTTTTTTCGCGAATGGCGTTTGAATGGAAAATTCCCTGCAATATTTAATGACGCTGCAAAAGGGGAGGAGGCTGCAAAGCTTTTTGATGAAGCGCAGGAAATGCTTAAACTTATTATTGATGAAAAATGGCTCGCAGCAAATGGAACTGTTGGTATTTTCCCTGATCATCTGTTGATTGATAAACCGTTGGAGAAGAAATATAATGAACGTATGGATAGATCAGAAGTTACAATTGATTTCAGATATG
>CAINEZ010000389.1 GCA_903847905.1 uncultured Bacteroidota bacterium | reverse complement strand
ATTACCAATAATTTTTTTCTCCAAAATCTTTGCTAATTAAATAAAAGTTTTATTTTTGCTAATATAAATCGAACTTGATTTTATTAAATAATTATTAAAAATAATCATAATGTTTAACCTTAAAAAATTTTATTATGAATTATAATGAAAGATTACAAAATGTAACAATTTTAGGCGCGACAGGAAAAATGGGAAGCGGCATCCTGTTGCTTACAGCTATGGAAATGGCCGATTTAAAACTAAAACCTGAGAATAAAGACAAAGAGTATGTTATTTATGCAATGGCTCGGCGTCAAAAGGCTCTTTCGGACCTTATGATTTATATACAGGAACAAGTGGTAAAAGCTGCTGAGAAAAAAACTATCGTGCTGCGCAAGGTATATGCCGACCGCAAAGACCTTATCAACAACGGTGAAATCATTAACCAATATGTTAAGGATGTAATGAATGTAATTCGTCCTGTTACTACAATTGAATCAGCTTATGAATCAAACCTTATCTTTGAAGCTATAAGCGAAAATCCTGAACTGAAGATACAAATGATATCACAGATTGATAAGAACAACAAAAACAAACCATGGTATTTCACTAATACTTCTTCAATTCCAATCGGATTTCTTGACAAAGAAATAAAACTCGAAGGAAGAATACTGGGCACTCATTTTTACAATCCGCCTGCTGTTCAAAAGTTGGTTGAGGTTATCAAATCAGCAAATACAAAACCTGAACTGTCGGAATTTGCCAGTCAATATATTAAGAATATGAAAAAGATTGAAGTTCCTTCTGCTGATTTTGCAGGTTTTGTTGGCAACGGACATTTTATGCGCGATGCACTGCACGGAATGAAAGAAGCTATGACTCTTACAAAAGAAATGTCTTTTGTTGAAGCCGTATATTTAATTAATAAGGTAAGTCAGGATTACCTCATCCGCCCGATGGGTATTTTCCAGCTTATTGATTATGTAGGCATTGATGTATGCCAGTTTATTATGAAAGTTATGGCTCCGCAAGTTAAAGACGAAGAAATTCACAGCCCCTTGCTTGATCGTTTTATGACTTTAGGAGTAAAAGGCGGACAGAATTTTGATGGTTCACAGAAAGATGGATTCCTGAAATATGAAAAAGGAAGAGTTACCGGTACTTACGATCCAGAGAAAAAACAATATATTCCTATTGCAGATGTTGCATCCAAATGCGATAGCAAACTCGGAAAAGCTCCTTCATCAATATTGCCATGGAAAGTATTAGTGGGAGAAGCTAATAAGGATGAAATATTAAAAAAATATTATTTCGAATTAAAATCAATGGATACTTTGGGAGCTAAATTAGCTGTATCTTATGCTAAACGTTCTAAAGAAATTGGGCTTAAACTGGTAAAAGACAAAGTAGCTTTCAGCGAAAAAGATGTAAACACAGTTCTTTTAACAGGATTTTTCCATGCTTATGGTCCTATTAATGATTATTTGAAATAAGAAAAAAATAAATGATTTTTTAACTAATATAAAAGAGATATCAATTATGAAATTAAGAAGAAAAGTATATATGGTAGCCGGATATAACACCATTTCAATGGGAACCGGCAGAAAAGAATTCAGTCCTAAAAAAGAACGTCCGGGATTGGAAGAATATGTAAAAGAAGCAGGTCAGGGAGTATTAAAACAAATCGGGGGAGCTGCAAATGTTGATGAATGTGTAATAGGCAATTTCATCGCTTCGCTTTTTAACAGGCAAGGTAACATGGCCGGATTTTTCCCTTTTATTGATAAAGGACTTGCTTTTAAACCCTGCACACGTGTTGAGGGAGCTTGTGGAACAGGCGCTCTTGCTTTGGCTGCAGGAATAAAATCAGTTCTTGCTGAAACAGCAGAAGTGGTTCTGGTAATTGGCGTAGAAGTTCAGAATACCGTAAAAGCTATTTATGGCGCTGATATCCTTGCTTGTGCTGCATGGGCTAAAGAACGCAAAGACGGTCATGCTTATTTTTTCCCGGGAAAATTCAGTGACCGCGCAGGCGCTTATTATCAAAAATTCGGAAAAGAAAAAACCCGTAAAGCTATGGCAAAATGGTATGTAAATGCTATTGAGAATGCACGTCTCTGTCCTACAGCACAGGAGTTTCATAACACAACCAAAGATCTGATGACACAGGGAATGTCGGAACCAAGTCCAAAAGCTTTTGTTGATAATCTTAACTTCTTTGATTGTTCCAAAGTTTCTGATGGAGCTTCAGGTATTGCTATAGTTTCGGAAGAAGGTTTAAAACGTTGCGGCATTTCAAAGAAAGATGCAGTTGAAATTATCGGTTTCGGACAGTCGGAATATGATATCACTAAACCTCCTGAAGATCTTACAAAGCTTGAAACTACCGCAAGCGCTGCAAAGAAAGCTATGGAAATGGCAGGCATCACTAAAGATCAACTTGCAACTGTTGAAACTCATGATTGTTTTACTATTGCAGGCATCATGGCTGTTGAAGCTATTGGTTTAGCAGAATACGGCAAAGGAACCGATTATGTTATAGCTGGAAAAACCGCACGCGGAGGGGAAGTTCAATTTAACACTACGGGCGGATTAGTTGGATGGGGACATCCTACCGGGGCTACCGGAGTCCATCAGGCTGCAACAATTTTAGAACAGCTGACAGGAAAAGCCGGTAAGGCTCAGATTACAATAAAACCGGAACGTCCTTATGGATTATCTATCAATATGGGTGGAGATGATAAAACTCTTGTTTCAATAGTTTACAAGAAAGCAGAATAATTAAAACAACGCATATTAAAAGGTCACACTGAATAATGTCAGGCTGAGTTCATCGAAGCCTTACGAAGTGTGACCTTTTATATTTTTCTAATAAAATCTTCTCCTTATTACATTAGTAAATGGAACAAGACAGGTATTATCATATTTACAATAGAGGTAATAACAATGATGTACTATTTTATGAAGATGAAAATTATGATTATTTCATAAAGAAATATCGTTTTTATCTTGATAAATACGTTGATACGCTTTGTTTTTGTTTGAT
>CAINEZ010000388.1 GCA_903847905.1 uncultured Bacteroidota bacterium | reverse complement strand
CATGTCATACACTTGCATTTTTACATTTTTCGTATCTATGTATTTAATACAAACCTTGTCAATGGCAGGGTTTGGGTATATATATAATTTATCTTGATAATTTAAATCGTCAATGCTACTGCCATTATCTTTTACACAGCGAACAGAGAACCCATTCTTATTATCATCGGAACCCCTGTATACATAACTGTAATTATAACTAAGAGAACGATACCATGCGGTCCCAGTACCGCTCACAGAACTCCACCAATTTCCATAGTCGCCAAGGTCCCAAAACGGTCCATCATTGCTATGCATTCCACTAGGAAGAGCTGTAAAGCCACTTTCATTAGTCGCTCCTGTATTAGGACTATTCCAGTGCAATGTGCCAATTTCTTTTAGTTTTCCGCCAGCAATACTATCTCCTCCCAAATAATTTGTCATCATTGTCCACTCGGAATCGTTGGGAACATGCCATGCGGTTGGGCATAAATTACGTAAGTCGGTAACAGTATAAAAGTTGTAGAGTTTACCATAAGTTGTACTGTTACTTGGTGTATTGTCATAATCACTATAAGCTCCAGTTGTAAGTAACTGCCATTGCAAATTATCAGTTACATTGGGTATCAGTTCACCACTGCGGTAATGAGTAACTTTCAGATTTTCTTTCATCCAAACCTTTGTACCAATAGTCACGGTATTATAAACATTCCCGTCTATATCGGTTACAGTTGTCTGTGCCTGATTTTTTAATGTTAAAAATGCAAGTCCTGTCAAAAGTAAAATTGTTTTTTTCATAATTGTCTGGTTTAATTGTTAGTAATTTGTTGTCATTTGTCGGTCTTAGATGTCATTGTTTTTATTGGGTATAACGAACAAGGGCTGCTAACGGCGGCGTTTTAGAGCACTTCCGTGTCTGCCCCACAAATAATTTTTAAAGTTACAAAAGTTTCCGTCAACCACAAACCCGCCGCTGGTAGCAGACCGAAGTTAGCCATAGTGCAATTTATGTTGTGTTGTCGTGTCAGTCCGTGATTAATAATTTTTCTATCGCAAAAGTTTTATTATTTTCTGTCAATCGAAGGAAATACAGTCCACTTGGTAAGTTGTCGCGATGCAAAGTGATTGTCTGTCCTGAAATATTTTTAATTTGTTTTACTTGCTGTCCGTATGCATCATACATTGTCAAGATTGCATTTGTGAAATTTCCATTTATTTTTAAGGTTGTTGTCAATGAAAATGGATTGGGGAAAATTAAAATTTGATTTTCATTAACATAGTTTTCTCTAATTGATGTTAAACTACAATCATTACCTTGTGAAGAAGTCCAAACAATTTGATTATTTATTCTCACACACCATAAGTCGTTTCCTGATTCAAAGGGAGGAGCAATTGGAACAAATGCACCAAGAGTTGTTCCTATGCCTTCAATTAGTGCTGCATAATTATTACTGAGCCAAAATCTTTTATGGTATTGGTTACCTATTAGAACTGAGTCTATAGATTGAATATAATTATTGAATCCGACACTTAAACAAGTAATAGGCAGTGTGTCTCCAACATTAAGATTAAAATCATAGGCAAGAGTATCAGTCCCGTTTTTAAATAAATATATTTTTTTATTTGTACTGTCTTGTCTAAAAGCGCTCCAATATTGTCCGTAATAATAGAATCCTGGAGGCAGACAAGGTGGTGCTGACATATATCCATTTTTATAAAGTTTATGATATAAGTATGTGCCAATAGTTGTATCACCAGAAATATATAGATTGTAGTCATCATTTACTACGCAGCCCGAACTTGGGTCATAATACCAATAAGTCCCAATCCATATAGCATGGGAATCAGGAAATGGGTGATAGGCATTTGTCTGTCCGTGTCCGGCAGTCAACGCCAACAATAAAATTGTCAGTATGAGTGAATGTTTTTTCATCGTAGTTGTTTTTATTGCATTATGGCTAACGATCCGGCTGCTGCTTTTCGGTGGCGGTGTTTACCCACTATCGTTTCCACGAAGTGCTGCCGTTTAAATTATTACTTCCCTGTCCAACGAGCCACTGAACCGCCACTGAAAGCAGAAGCCTGTTATAGCCATGTGCTTACTCATAGATGTTAGTCTGTCCCTTTCACTTTCACTTTCACTTTCACTTTCACTTTCACTTTCACTTTCATGTCTGTCGTGCGGTTGGGCATTTTTAAAAATTTCTTTTTTCTTGCGTTGGCTTTGCAAACTCTTTTGCAGCCAAACACTTTCTGCCTTTGAAATAAAAGCTGCAAATGTGCTTGCAAATTGCGTTTGGTTAAATATAAATTATTCTTTCAAAAACTTTTTAACCGCCAGTAAAAGCAAGCGCTGTTAGTGTTTCGTTGGTTAATTGAATATTTTTTTTATACTTCCTGAATGCACTATTTTATAATCTTTATTAACTATACCTGCTTTTGTATTAGCTAACTTTTCTATTTTAATATCGTAAATACATCTTTTTTCAATTTCTTCTAAATTATTTTTTGTTTTATCATCGGGTATCGCATATGAAAAAGCAAAATTATCAATCATAAAATCTAAATGGTCTTGGAAATTTTCTTTATCTTTTCTTTCATTAAGGAAGTCAATATAACTAGAAGGCCAGTCAGGAATATAAATTTTCCCTTCAGTTTTATCTTTTTGCAAACCTTGATTCTTATATTTAGCAAAATTGCATAATGAATTTTTGTGAAAAATTGTATACCTACCACCTATTAAATTATTAAGGTGTTCAAATAATCTGTAAATAATGTCATTTGAAATTCCTATATAATAAGGAACAAAATATTCAATATTAAATCCCCATATATAAACACCTTTTAAACGTTCTTTTACTAAATTATTTAATTCGAGAACATTTCGAGGTTCTTTCCATTCAAGTTTTATTATTGTTTCCATAATTTTAATATTTAGTAATCATTTTTCAATTTTTTTCTAATTCAATCACGGCTGTATCATCTCCGTAATTCTTTATTACATATTTTGTATAACAATCTAATGTTAACGGACAACAAACTTGATTATAACTGTTAAATAAATTATATGGGGGACCATTAACCCATTGTTTTAAATTACCTTCAATAATAGTTGCATTTCCACCAGTAACTTTAGTAATTTTAAAGCAACCTTCGTTTGCTTCTATATTGGCTGAATAATTTGGTTGAAGGTTAATAATTTGTTTTTTATTTGTTTTTGCTTCTTCTGTTTTCAAAATTACCGACCAAGTTGTGCCATTATTTTTGGAAAGATAAACGCCGTCATAAGTACCCGCATATATTTTTTCTCCACTAACAACAATTGATAGGACATCGTTAATCGGTAATCCATTATTAAGTGCAGTCCAGCTTATACCATTATTAGTCGAAAGAAATGCTCCATGATTTGTACCTACAAAAATATTATTTCCCTTTACAGCTAAAGTCCAAATAGTACTACCTTGTGAAATACCTTTGTCAACCGCTTTCCAACTAGTTTTATAAATAGATGATGAAAATACTCCTCCTGCAATTGTTCCTGCAAAAATATTTGTGCCACATAAAGTTAATGACATTATCTGCTTATATTCCAACCCAGTATTAATTGCTTTCCAACTTGTACCATAAATAGTGGATAAATATACTCCTCCAGATGTTCCAGCAAAAATATTTGTCCCGCTTATAGCCAATGCTTGTACATCCGTATAATCTAAACCAACATTAAATGCTTTCCAACTTGCACCGTTATCTACAGATAAAAATACTCCACTGCCTCCAACACCAGCAAAAATACGAGATCCACTTATGACTATTGAATGAACAGAGTATGTATTATAATCGGTTTTATATTTTAAACCATTATTAATTGCTTTCCAATTTGCACCGTTATTAGTTGATAAAAATATTCCTCCATTTTCTGTACCCGCAAAAATATTTTTACCGCTTATAGCTAATGACCTTATTTGAATATCTGTTAACCCATTATTTATAGACATCCATGTTATACCTGAATCAGAAGAAACATAAATTCCATTTTTCCAAGTACCTGCATAAATATTTGAATTATTAATAGCTAAAAGAAAAACCTTAAAACCTGAAAGACTGTTGGTCAATTTTGTTTGTGCAAAACAAAAAGTTGTAAGTAAACCAAATAAAAGTGTTGCGATTTTTTTCATGATTTTATTTTTAAGTTAAACATTAATTTATCATATAATATTATGTGTCGGCAAGATTGCACTCTTTTGCTTTTGTGAAGGGTCGGCTTCGTGTGGTGGGGCAAAAGCAAATGTGTGCAATGTGTGGTTGCAAGAAATTTTTAAAAATGCGAAGCGTGGGAAAAGATTATTTTCTTTTTTTTCTGTCGGTGTCCAGTTGTCGTATCTATGAAATGCGGTCGTGTCATGTGTTTGCATAATTTTATCAAGATGCAAGTCAGTATCATATTTTATCAAAATGTCTGTCATGTGTGTTTTTTAAGCATTGGCTATAACGTTCCCGGGCTTTGCGGTGGTGGGCGATTGAGAGCACTTAACTGTCCGCCGTTACTAAATTTATAAATTGCTCAAATGTTTCTTTTAGCACCGTCCGCCCACTAACGCAAAACCCGTGTTATGCACCGTAGAATCTT
>CAINEZ010000387.1 GCA_903847905.1 uncultured Bacteroidota bacterium | reverse complement strand
TTTAAAAATGAGTAAATGGGCTGAGGCAGAAATAACCGATCTTAACAAAGACATAAAAACATTATTTTATCCTTTTAGCGGTCCCGATTTTCTTCATGCACACACACTTTTCCCGAAAGCTAAAACATATATTATGTTCGGACTTGAACCAGTTGGAAATATTCCTGATTTAAAAAAAATTCCGAAGGATAAACTCAGCAGTTTTTTCGCTGCAATGAATTTCTCTATAGAAGATGCTTTAAATCTGAGTTTCTTCAAAACAATTGATATGTCAAAAGAATTGAACAGCGATCTGATTAGTGGTTCATTGCCGGTTATTCTTCTTTTTGTTGCAAGAACCGGTCATGATATAATTGATATTAAGCCAACTGAAATAAACAAAGACGGTAAAATTGTTTATATTGATTCTTTTAAAAACCTTAAAGGTGAAGCAAGTTATAATAAAGGAGCTGAAATTACTTATATTGATAAAGGAGATACTGTAATCAGAAAAATTTATTATTTCTCTGCAAATGTTGCTGACGGTGGTTTAAAAGTAAATCCTAATTGCGAAAAGTATTTTAATAATCTTGAAAACAATGTTATTACCATGATCAAGTCTGCATCTTACCTGATGCATAATGATTATTTTTCTGTTATCAGGAATACTGTTCTGAATAAAAGTAAAACATTCTTGCAGGATGATTCGGGGGTTGCTTTTAAGTATATTGACTTGAGCAAATGGAATGTTCAGTTATATGGAGTTTACAACGGTCCTATACATATGTTTGCCAATCGTTTTGAAAAAGACCTGAAAGAAGCATATAAAAATGAAAAAGTTAAACCTATAACTTTTCAATATGGTTATGGCACACATTGCGGTTTATTGGTTGCAAGGAAAAAGTAAATTTAAAATTGCATAAACTCGCCGGTCCCGATAGCTATCTGGATTCCGGCGTTTTTTTTAAATTAAAAATATGGTAAAAATTCAAAAATGTATCCTGATTGGTGCAACCGCACTGATGTTGATGTGTAATTTTGCAGGTTGTTCTCAAGTACCTTCAAATGCTAACAATACAATTCAAACGCCAAAACAAAATTCCGAAAAAGCATATTATTACAATGATGTAGCTTCGTTTTTAGCAGGCATGAAGCCTGATACGATTGAGCCATTTAATTCTCTGATAAAAAAAACGCAATGGGTAAGTTATTCAAAAAGCTTTGATTCGCTTTGGGAAAAAGTTACCGACAGTAGTCTTGTGAAAATTAAAAATTGGTCTGATACTGAACTGACAAATATTAATAAGGAAACCAAAACACTTTTCTACCCTTTTAGTGGTCCCGATTTTCTGTATGCAAATACTTTTTTCCCAAATGCAGATAGGTACATATTGTTTGGTTTGGAAAAGACAGGATCAGTTCCTTATTTAAAAAAACTGAATGATAAAACAATGAATAGCATGTTTATTTCCATTAACAAGGCTCTTGAAGATATTTTAAATTTAAGTTTTTTTAAAACCATCAAAATGTCATCGGAGTTGAACAATGCAAATATTGATGGCGTGCTGCCTGTTATTATGTTGTTTATGGCACGCACCGGTAACACTATTAAAGATATAAGAAATGCTACAATTGGCGTTGACGGAAAAGTTTCTATAGCTGATACTTTTCAGACATATAGGGGACCTAACCGTTTCGGGAAAGGCGTTGAAATTACTTTTAGCCCTAATGGGAAAGATTCTATAAATAAAAAATTGTATTACTTCCCTGAAGATTTTACTGATGCTGCTCTTGCTCAAAACCCTGGATGCAAGACATATTTACAGAATATAGACTCAAATGTTACCACACTTTTAAAGTCAGCATCATATCTTTTGCATAACCAGTTATTTGTTTTTATAAGAAATATTATTCTAAATAAAAGTAAGTATTTGTTGCAGGACGATTCAGGAATTGCATTTCATTTCTTTAATAAATCTATATGGAATATTCAACTTTATGGTACTTATGACAAACCTATTCCTGTTTTCAAATACTGCTTTCAGAATGATCTGAATGCCGCTTATACCAAAGGCGCCAAACCATTTAATTTTAAGTATGGATATGGAAAAGGAAGAAATATGCTGCTGGTCAGGAAAATAAAATGATATAAATAAATTTAGGAAAAAGACAGGGAGAAGAGGCGAGGGAGCGATAGGGCGATGGGGCGATGGGGCGAATGCAGAATGCAGAATGTAGAATGTAGAAATAAAATTTGGGAAAGACGACAGGGCGAGGGAGCGAGGGGGCGATTGTTGAGGGCAGAATGC
>CAINEZ010000386.1 GCA_903847905.1 uncultured Bacteroidota bacterium | reverse complement strand
TTGCTTAACTAAACGACATTGATTAAAATTGGCTAAAACAAAAGAAATCTACGTTGTTATTAAAATAATACTTCGGTAATTTTTTGTTTCACGCAAAGTCGCAAAGCCGTAATATTGTTGAAAATATAAAATAATCATCATTTTGCGAAACACTTGATATTTCAGGGTTTTAAAATTATTAACGAACTATTGTTAAAACATAAAATTCCTATTTGTGTGATGTTTTGACAGGGCTTTGATGAGCCTTCAATGAGCCTTTGATGAGCCTTCGATAAGCCTTCGATAAACTCAGGCTGACATTACTCAGGCTGACATTGCTCAACATGACACTTGATTATTAATCAGCTACAATTTCAATAGTACAAGGCATTAAATAATTTAAGCTTTGCTCGGAATAATCTATCTATTAGATATTGCTTCATGGATTTTGAATATCAATAACATAACTATTTATTTTCCATTTTCCGTGAATTATTCAGGTTAAATTTAAACCTTTGCAGCGAAATTTCTTTACGTAGTGTTTATATAATGTACGATTTATTCATGGTATTTTTTATCGGCAAACTGCACTTTTTTTTGACTTTGAAAGCCCTGAATTCGAATATCCTGTAACTCATCATGAAAAATATTTATTTTAAAATATTTTCAACCCCAAGATCCCTGATACCAAGAAAATCATTCAACAACGATAATAATATTGAGGTTATCGGTAAACAACTGGAAGAAAAAGTTAAAAAAATATTTCATGGATCCCTTGCTATTCGTGAGGTTGATACAGGTTCAGATGCCTCCTGTGAACAGGAACTTACCGCGCTTGGTAATGCTTATTATGATATAGAACGCTTCGGGATAAATTTTGTAGCTTCTCCCCGACATGCTGATATGCTCATGGTTACAGGGGCGGTTTCAAGAAATATGAAAAATGCTTTAATAAGAACTTATGAAGCCACTCCAACTCCGAAAATTGTTGTAGCTGTTGGGGATGACGCTATTAATGGCGGTATTTTTAAAGGAAGTTATGCTGTGCTGGATGGCGTAGATAAAGTAATTCCTGTTGACTTTCAAATCCCCGGCGATCCTCCTTCACCAAAAATCATACTCTGTCATCTTTTGAAAATACTAGAAGAAGTGGGGGATAAGAAGTAATTTTAAAAAATAATCAGAAACTAATGTTTTACGCAAACATATCGTTGAATTGTTTTTTTATTTCACTATTACTATTTGCTGTCGGGGCATTCGGGTCTTTGACTTTTAACAGGAATGACAGGCTGTCAAACTTATTCGGAAACTCCCTGGCTATAATCGCTTCAATCTTTGGAATTATTTCATCTTTATCCGTTTTAATATTTGATTCTGCATTTTCATATAGTATTAATTCTTCTCTGCCTCTTTTATCTTTATCATTCAACATTGACAGACTATCTGCCTTTTTTATTTTTATTGTTTCCCTGATTGCCCTTGTTTCTTCTGTTTATGGAATTGGATATGCAAAACATTATTACAAGCAATACAGCTTAGGAGCACTTGGCTTTTTTTATAACATTTTTATTTTAGGAATGATGCTTGTTGTAAGCTCAAGTAATGCAATGTTCTTTTTGATAGTATGGGAAACAATGTCGCTTACTTCATACTTCCTCGTTGTTTTTGAGAACAGGGAAAAGAATAATATTAAAGCAGGATCTCTATATTTTATCATGACTCATATAGGAACAGCTTTTATAATGCTTGCTTTTTTTCTTTTATATCAATATACAGGGTCTTTTGATTTCGGAATAATAAAAAATAATATTGGCAATCTGCCCCTGTTTGCAAAAGATGCAATTTTTTTCCTGGCATTAATTGGTTTTGGAACTAAAGCAGGAATTATTCCATTTCATATATGGTTACCCAAAGCTCATCCTGCAGCGCCTTCGCATGTTTCGGCTTTAATGTCGGGAGTTATGATAAAAACGGGCATATACATGATGATAAGAATTTTTATGGATATTATGCCTGATGCGCCTATCTGGTGGGGTGTTGTTGTTCTTATTATAGGCTGTGTTTCCTCTGTGTTAGGAGTATTATATGCACTTACAGAGCACGACATAAAAAAACTCCTTGCATATCACAGTATCGAAAATATAGGTATTATTTTATTGGGTTTCGGGGCATCCCTTATTTTCTGGTCATTGGACATGAAGCCGTTAGCAATAACTGCATTGATCGCTGCACTTTTTCATACATTGAATCATGCTGTTTTTAAAGCACTTTTATTTTTAGGGGCAGGTTCTGTTATTTCTCAAACCCATACACGAAATATCGAAAACTATGGCGGACTGATAAAATATATGCCTCAAACAGCATTCTTTTTTTTGATCGGAGCTATGGCTATTTCAGCACTTCCTCCATTTAATGGATTCTTCAGCGAGTGGATGACTTTTCAATCTCTTTTTACGGGCATCCGGACGCTGAATACCGGAGTACAATGGGTATTTATATTTGCCGCCGGCTCATTAGCTCTTACCGGCGGACTTGCAGCGGCATGTTTTGTTAAAGCATTTGGCGCAACATTCCTGGCGCGACCAAGAAGTAAAGAAGCTAAACATGCAAAAGAATCAGGTATTTCTTTAAGGATCGGAATGGCAACGCTTGCCATTCTTTGCTTAATTATAGGAGTGTTTTCCGGCTTCATTGTAAAAATAATATTGGATGTAGTTCACGGACTCAGCATTTTCAATATTTCAAACATTCCATTTTCATCAAATTTATGTTCATTCAGATTTACTGATGATTTTGCTTTTATTTCGGTACCATTCATTTTTATAAGCCTTGTACTGATTGTAACGCTTACGTTTTTTGCGATTCATCTCTTAACAAAAAACAGAAAAGTTACAATAGGCAGAACATGGGATTGCGGAAGCGATTTAAATGGAAGAATGGAAATAACAGCTACCGGATTTTCAAAGTCTATAATACGCATATTTCAAGGGATTCTAAGACCAACAAAACAAAATTTAATTGAGTACCATGGCAGTGGGTATTTTCAAAAAACAAATACTGTAAAGATGGGGATCAAAGATGTTTATCATACTTTTTTCTATTACCCTATACAAGAGTTTTTTTTAAAAATTTCAGGATATATAAAAAAAATACAAAGTGGAAACACTAATGTTTATGTACTCTATATCTTTTTAATATTAGTGGCTTTATTATTACTCATTGTAATTTAAATAATATGTGGTTTATTATTATTTGTATAATTCAAATAATGCTGATTCCTGTTGCATCTCCGCTTTTTATCGGAATAGTCCGAAAAATAAAAGCTGTCTTCCAGAACAGGGTAGGAGCAAGTATTTTTCAACCTTACAAAGATTTAAGAAAATTATTTGATAAAGACGAAATAATAAGCGCTGATGCATCCTGGATATTCAAATTCGCTCCGTACGTTATTTTTTCTATTACTATTATAATTGGCGCAAGTATCCCAATTTTTTCCACTGTATTTAAGGATAACCCACTAAGTGATTTTTTAACTTTAGTTTATTTAATTGCACTAAGCACATTTTTTATAGCTCTGGCAGGGTTGGATGTTGGTAGCGCTTTTGGCGGATTTGGGTCAAGCAGGGAAATGACTATTGCCGCCCTTACCGAAGGCGGATTAATATTTTCGCTGCTGGCTTTAGCTTTTGAAGCTCATTCCAGTAATCTTTTTATAATATCTGATGCAATTTCTTCGATATCTCTTATTTCTTTTATACCGATACTTTTAGCATTCTTAGCTTTTTTAATAGCAATGCTTTCCGAAACCGCCCGTTACCCTTTCGATAATCCAGCCACTCACCTTGAACTAACAATGATACATGAAGCAATGATTCTGGAGTATTCCGGTAAAAGACTTGCTCTTATTGAATGGGCTGCTGCTAATAAGTTTTTAATTTTTCTCACGCTTGGAGCAAATTTATTTTTCCCATGGGGAATAGATACCACAATGGGTTTCATAAGCATAGTAATTGCGATGTTTATTTTTTTACTGAAAATTTTAATATTATGCCTGTTTGTAGCTGTTTTAGAATCATCTATTTCTAAATTCAGGTTTTTCAGGCTTCCTGATTTACTTTTTATTTCATTTATTCTTAGCATCATTGCCATTAGTTTAATTTTATAAAATTATGATTTCCGGCTCACCACAAATATTATTTTTCCTGACCTCATTGATCTTTGGGTCAGTTATTTTTATGCACTTATCAAAAAGAAATTCCACCATAATCTTTTTTTATCTTATTCAATCCCTTATTGTTTCTGGGCTTTTACTTGATCTTTCAATTGAAAAAGCTTCGTTTTTTCTTATTCTTACGGCAACAATAACACTTGTGGTTAAAGCAATTATAGCTCCGTATTTCTTTCGCAGGCTTATCCACAGGCACCACCTGAACTTTTCAGTAAGTACATACCTTAACGGACCTTTAACTCTGGTTGTTCTGGCGTTATTAACCGCATTTTCCTATTCTCATTTTTTCAAGCCGTTGTGTATTCTTGCCATAGAAAACGAAAAAGCCTTGCTTATAGCAGTAGCAATGATATTTAATTCTTTATTCTTAATCATAAACAGGAAAGGCGTTCTTTCTCAAATGATAGGAATATTATCGCTGGAAAATGCAATTGTAACCTTTGCATATATAGCCGGACTTGAAGCAGGTCCTGCGCTCCAACTGGGTATATTGTTCGATATCTTAGTCTGGGTTATAATAGCTTCTGTTTTTGCATCAATGTTATTCAAACAATTTGGATCGCTTGATGTAAATGAAATGAAAAATTTAAAAGAAGAATAAACATGCTATTATTGTTAATAATCATAATACCACTGGCATCTTCAGCATTATCATTGCTAATAAAAAAGAAGAACCTGAAAGCCTTAGGTATTATAGCCACTTTAGGTTCCTTTTCAGAACTGCTGATCACGTTTATTATTGGAATGTATGTGGTTGAATACGGTGTATATTCCTTTACTTCATATCTGTCTGTTGATTCATTAGGCCTGATTTTAATGGCGATATTGGCTATTTCAAACTTTTCTGCATCATGGTATTCCGGCAGTTATCTGAAAGCAGAAATGGAAAAGGAAATTATTGGGTTTACAAGGATGAGGCAATATTTTATCCTTCTGCATTTATTCATTTTTGCAATGTTTTTTGCCATTATTACCACCAATCCGATTATAATGTGGATTTCAATCGAAGCAACAACACTTTCAACGGCATTCCTTATAAGCTTTTATAATAAACCAGCATCTATGGAAGCTGCATGGAAATATTTAATCATTAACTCTGTAGGATTACTTCTCGGTTTTTTTGGCACGCTTCTTTTTTTATATCCTGCAATGGCATCAGGGAATTATGAATTGGCAAATTGGCAAACACTTATGTCATGCGCTTCTTCCTTTGATCCATTTATAGCAAAAATTGCTTTTATTTTTATTTTAATCGGCTATGGCACCAAAGTCGGGCTTGTCCCCATGCACACATGGTTGCCAGATGCACACAGCAAAGCTCCTGCACCTATAAGCGCTTTGTTTTCGGGAGTATTGTTGAATGTGGCTTTTCTTGCCGTTTTGCGTTTCAAATCAGTGATAGATATTTCCATAGGAAAATACTTTTCGCAGGAGCTTTTTATATTTTTCGGCGTTTTATCAATAGTTATTGCGGCTTTTATAATTTTCATTCAAAAAAATTATAAACGTTTGCTGGCTTATCACAGCATTGAACACATGGGTATAATAACCCTTGGCTTTGGCTTTGGTGGTATTGCTTCATTTGCGGCTTTGCTGCACCTAATATACCACTCGCTGGCAAAATCCGCTTTATTTTTATTAGCCGGAAATATTATTCTTAAATATAGTTCCACTAAAATTGAAAAGGTAAGCGGGATGATTAAAACTCTGCCTGTAACAAGTGTTTTATTTTTCATAGGATTTTTAGCATTAGCGGGAATCCCGCCCTTTGGGATTTTTATCACAGAATTTACAATACTGTCAACAGGATTTTATATTAATCCGGTTATTGTAATTATTGTTTTATTATCGCTGGTTCTGGTTGTTGCCGGTATTATTAAACATGTTAGTGAAATGATTTTCGGTGAGCCTGCCGAAGGGTTACCGGTTGGTGAAGCAGGTATTAATACAGTGTTTCCGATAGTGATCATAGTTGCAATATTAATTTTTATAAGTTTTTTTATCCCTGCAGAAATGCAATCATTGCTTCGTTCTGCAACTTTAAATTATTGATATAATGAATCAGGATGAGATTATAAAAAAATATATTCCCAGCGGGCACATTGTCCAAAAAGACAGCAATGCTTTTTCCTTTGCCGTTAACATTCGTGCTCTTATCAACGTATGTAAAGAATTTTATTTTAACCAGAAACTTCAGCTTAAAACAATAACCGCAGTTGATGAAAGGAACGAAAACGGCGGATTCAGGATTCTATATGTATTTGGAGTATCCGAAGAAAATGTTTTTATTATTCCCTATATTGTTTTAAAAAATCAGGATGAATTCCCGTCAATAGCTAAAGACATTCATGAAGCTTCAACTTACGAAAGAAAGATCGCAACTTTTTTCGGTTTAAAACCTACAGGACATCCCGATCTAAGACCTTTAATTTTACACGAAAACTGGCCTGAAAATAAGTTTCCTTTAAGAAAAGATTTCGACTGGCAGGAAAGACCTGAAGAAGCAAATGGTTCATACAAGTTCCAGGAAGTGGAAGGAGAAGGGATCTATGAAATACCGGTTGGTCCTGTACATGCAGGTATTATTGAACCCGGTCATTTCAGATTCAGCGTAGCCGGTGAAGAAATAATTTTATTGGAACCCAGATTGGGCTATAAACACAAAGGTATCGAAAAGCTATTCGAAATATTAGAACTAAACGAAAAGATTAAATTATCCGAAAAAGTATCAGGTGATACTTCTTTTTCACATTCTCTGGCTTTTTGCCAGGCAGTTGAAAACCTTGCCGATATTACGGTTTCAGAGAAGGCAAAATATTTGCGTATAATTTTCGGAGAGTTAGAAAGGTTAGCCAACCATCTTAATGATATCGGGTTTATCATGTCCGATACAGGATACAGCTTTGGCGGCAGCAGCGGAACCCGCCTGAGGGAAATTATTATGCAATGGAATGAAAAGCTTACCGGCAGCAGGTTCCTAAGAGGTGTGAATATCATAGGAGGAGTAACAACGGAAATTTCGTCGGAAACACTTAATAAACTTTTTGAAGACCTCAGTAAATTATTGCAGGATTTTGATGAAGTAATCGCCATTTCTGAAAACAGCAGTTCTCTTTTAAATAGACTTTCAGGAACAGGTAAACTTGATAAAAAAACAGCGCTGGATTATGGAATAATAGGTGTTGCAGGCAGAGCATCAGGTATTCCTCATGACGCAAGAATTGAATTTCCTTATGCAAATTATAAGCTGTTAAAATTTGATATTGCTTTAGAAGAAGAAGGCGATGTACGTGCCAGGATGTATGTGCGCATAAAAGAAGTCCTTACAACTATTCAAATTATAGAACAAGCTGTAAGAAAAATGCCTATCGATGAGGAATTTAAAGTAAACGGAAAAATCAGCCTTAGAAAAAACAGCTGTGCTATAGGAATAACCGAAGGATGGAGAGGCGAAATTGTTTATTTTGTAATTACTGATTCGTTGGGGAATATAAGCAGGGTTGATGTTCGGGACCCTTCTTTTATAAATTGGCAATTACTTGGATATGCCGGAAAAGGTAATATTGTCCCTGACTTTCCGCTTATCAATAAAAGTTTTAACCTTTCGTATTGCGGGAATGATTTATAATATATTCGCAAATAATTATTTAATAATAGTGTTTGATAAAATTCAAGCTGATGAAATATAAATGGATATATTATTTGATGTTTTTATCTTATGTTAAATGATTTTATAAAAAAAAAATCGCTTCCATATCCTTTGTCTTTGTTTGCAGAGTACAGGGGACGAATGTCGAACTTTTTTATGGTAGATTTACTTTTGGGATTAATTTAAAACTAACATCCGGAATTACCTGATTTATTTTCAATGCCATTTGATGTTCTATCTGCTTAATTTTTTCAAGCGAAATTCCCGAATCAAAAAATAATTCCATCTCGATAATTTTTTGCTTCCCATTTTGCCTTGAAAACAACATACCAAAACCTGAATATTCTTCATAGAACTCCGTGGCAACTTTAAGTAGGGTCTGCTGATTAAGTCAACACGGGTATTTCATAAAAATCCGCCCAAATTTTAGATGCTATCTTTTTTATTGAACCCTCAAAAATCCTTAACAATTCTGCTGGATAAATTATCACAGATAATAATAGACAATAGGCAC